>NZ_BAAAHQ010000046.1:0-30902 GCF_039525605.1 Nonomuraea longicatena
GCGGACTGCGTCCCGGTGACGGCGGGTTGCGCGCCGGTGGCCGGGCCGCCGCCGACCCGCTGGGGCGGCGCCCTGCCCGCGCGCGGCACAGGGGCCGCCCGTGGTACGGCGCCGCAGTCGCCCGCGCACGCCACGCCACCGGCCCCGGAAACGCCCGGACTTCCGGAACTTCCCGTTCTTCGCCCGCCCGCGCCACCGGCCCCCGGCGAGCCCGGCCGAACGGACCCCGCCACGCCCGCACACAGAGCGGGTGACATCCCGGACCCCGTCACGCCGGCACACAGAGCGGGCGACGTCCCGGACTCACAAGTCTCCGTGAAGCCCACGCAGCCTGCGGCCTCGTGGTGGAAACGACGCACCAAGCCGGCGCCCGACCCCACCGAACCCGAGTCAGAGGCCGTCACCACCGCCCGGTCGAAGCCGCAGGACGCGGCCTCCCCGCAGCCCGAGACGGCCGTCGAGACCGAGGGCTTCGCACAGTCGAGGACGACCGCCGAGGCCATGACCCCCGCGCAACCGCTCGCCGAGACCGTGGGCTCTGCATCGGCGGAGGCGGCTGCCGGATCCGCGACCTCCGCGCACCCCTCGGCAGGCGCAGGGGAGACGGCGACGGCACCTGCCCAGGAGGAGAGCAGGACAGCCGCTGCCCAGGCAGACGACTGGCCATCGGTTGTCGCCACGGACGGTGAGGCATCCGCTGCCCGGCCAGAGGGAAGGACGACCGCTCCTCGAACCGAGGGAGGAGCGGCTTCCGTCCCGTCTGAGGGAGCGGCGGACGCTGTCCGGTTCCAGGAGGACAGCGCGGCTGAGGCCGTACAGGCTCAGGGGGGGCGGCGGTCCGCGCCCATCGACGCCGAGGCGCTGAGGCGGCTGCGGCGGTTGGCGGCCTCTGGTGAGGCAGGCCCGCACGGGCGGACGTCCGAGCAGGGCGAACCGCCCCAGAAGCTGCTGCCGATCAGGCCGGTGGAGCCACAGGAGCGGGTTCTTCCCGTACGAGGGGTGGAGCTTCCCCAGGACGGTCGGCCCCAGAGCCCCGACGACCTGGCCCAGTCGCCGAACGGAGCCGATGCCCCAGGACGACAGCGCCCGTCGGCCGACGAGAACAACCCCGCGATGCCGGAGGGGAGTGCCCCGTCCCGGTCGATGCCGGAGGCTGCGCGGGGGGTGCCTGCGGAGGAGCCGCACACGCCCGGTGAGGTCGATGGCCGGCGCGTGGACAGCGCAGTGGTTCGGCACCCGGCCGACGCGGTCGGTGACCGGCTGCGACACCTGCCGGACGACGATCGGCTCCAGCACCGCAAGGGACAGCCGCCCAGGTACGGAGCACCGCCGACGGCCCCCGAACGAACCCGGCCCGGCTCCACGGCCCAGCCGGACTCCACCTCGGCTCAGCCGTCCGGCCCCACGGCACCTCAGCGCGGCCCCATGTCCACCGGGCCCGGCTTCACGCCGACTCGCCCCGGTTCTGCGCCGGGTCAGCCCGGCTCCACGCCGAAGGTGAACGCGCAGGTGCGGTTGCCGGTCTCGGGTGACGGCAAGCCCGGGTACGACACCCCGAAGGATCCGCCTCCGCAGGAGGAGAGCCCCCGCAAGGAGGGCAGAGTACGGCGGATCGAGTCGGTCGTCGGCCGCGACTCCGGCGGCTGGCGGCGCATCGCGCAGGTCGTGGTGGGCGGCGGCGGTCCCCGTGCGGACGGCTCGGAGGTGGACGAGGCCAGGGCGCGGGCGGTCTTCCCCGGCAGCCGCCGCATCGTGGTCCTGGGCTGCACGGGCGGCGCGGGTCAGAGCACGACCGCGCTGATGCTCGGCCACACGCTGGCCCGCGTCCGCGACGACCGCGTGCTGGCCGTGGACGCCAACACCGGCGGCAGCACGCTCACGAGCCGCATCAAGCCGGAGTCCCCGGAGACGCTCACCAGCCTGCTGTCGGGCCTGGAACAGGTCACCGGTTACCTGACGATGCGCGGCTACACCAGCAGGACCGCCTCCGGCCTGGAGGTGGTGGGGGCGGACATGGACGCGGGCGCAGAGCAGCGCCTGGCCGACCGCACGCTGTTCTCCGACCACCGGCTGGGGCAGGCGATGCACCTGCTCGACAGGCACTACAAGCTGGCCGTGATGGATCCGGCCGCCGCGCTGGCGGCCCGCGTCCTGCCGTACTCCGACCAGTTGGTCCTGGTCGTCCCCGCGAGCGAGGAGGCGTCGGAGGCGGTGGCGATGACGTTCGAGTGGCTCGACGGGCACGGCTGCGCCGATCTGCGCAGGCGGGCGGTGGTGGTGGTCAACGGGGTGAGCAGGCGCTCCATGTCGGACGTCGAGCAGGCGGAGGCGGTGGCGCGCGGCAGGTGCCGGGCGATCGTCCGGGTCCCCTGGGAGGACGAGTTGGCGCCGGGCGCCGCCGACGTCATCGAGCCTGGGCAGTTGCGCGCGGCCGGACGGCGGGCCTACCTGGCTCTCGCCGGGGTCGTGGTCGCGGGCTTCGCGGCACAGTCGGTCCGAGCGAGCGAAGAGGAGTTGGCCAGTGACCCCCCGGGCACGAGAATCGGTGAGCGTTAAGTGAACAATGCTGCATGCGCTGAGGGGGCGGCATGAGCAGGGCGTCGCGGGCGCACCAGCGGCTGGCGGTCCGCTACTTCGACGACCGCATCCTGCTCACCGACGGCGAGGTGTGGGCGTACTTCCGCCTGCCGACGGTCAGCTACGAGTTCGTGACGCCGGAGGAGCGCGAGGCGCTGGCCACCAACATCACGATCGCGCTGGCGGCGATCCGGATGCCGGACGCCGAGGTCCATCTGCGGGTGGCCCACCGTACGTATCCGGCGGCGGAGTGGGCGATGACGCTCAACGCCACCTCCGACGAGGGGTCGGGCTGGCGCGACTACCTGGAGGAGATGTACCGGCACGTCTGGGCGAAGGACTTCTGGTCGAAGGAGGTCTATCTCGGCGTACGGCTCGGCCAGCGCGGCAGGCAGCTCGGCGCCGGGGTGCTGGCGCAGTTGTTCGGCTTCTACCAGCGCACCGAGAAGGTGCTCGGCATCGACGACGAGCACGTGCCCGACAACGAGCTGGCCAAGTGGACCGAACAGGCCGAGCGCCTGGGCCGGGCCCTCGCGTCGAGCGCCCTGTACGCCAGGCACGCCACCTCGACGGAGGTGGCGTGGCTGTTCCAGCACGCGGCCGCGGGCTCGCTGGGCGACCCGCCGCCGTCGGCGAGCCCACGCAGGCGCTGGGGCAAGGGTGAGATCGAGTCGCTGGTCGAGGGCGAGATCCGCAACGGCAGGTCGTTGTTGCGCCTGGTGCAGCCGCAGGGCGACTCGTATGTCGCCTACCTGTCGTTCGCCCGTTTCCCCGACCTGATGCCGTTCCCGGACGGCGAGCCGTGGATGCACTTCGCCGACCAGTTGCCGTTCCCGGTCGAGATCTCCAGCCGGATGCGGCTGATCCCGCCGGTGAAGGCGTCGAAGGACGTGGCGCGCAAGCTGGCGCACGCCCGCGACATGGACATCCACATCCGGGAGGCGGGCGCGGAGGCGCCGATCGCGCTGGCCGAGCAGATCGACGCGGCGCGCATGCTGGAGCACGGCATCACCAAGGAGCGGCTGCCCTTCGTGTACGGCTGGCACCGCCTGATGGTGGCCGGGCCCACCGAGGAGATCTGCGTGCAGCGGGTGGAGGCCGTCGTCGAGCACTACCGCGACATGGGCATCGACGTGGTCAACTCGACCGGCGACCAGTTCTCGCTGTTCTGCGAGACGCTGCCGGGGGAGAAGGTCAGGGTCAACGCCTACGCCCAGCGGCAGCCGCTGCGCACGATCGCGGGCGGCATGGCCACGGCCACGGTCGATCTCGGCGACCGCATCGACGAGGTCACGGAGGGCTGGCGGGGACCGTACATCGGAGAGACCGTGGGCCGGGCGCGCAGCATCGTGCACTTCGACCCGCTGGTGGCGGCGATGCGCAACCGGCCGACCGCGATCGCGATCACGGGGGAGCCGGGCGGCGGCAAGACCACGCTGGCGCTGCTGATGATCTACCAGATGGCGCTGCGCGGGGTCACGGTCGCGGTGATCGACCCGAAGGGCGACGCCGACTCGCTGGTACGGCTGCTGCAGAACCGGGGCCGTAAGGCCCGGATCATCCCGCTGGGCTCGGCGGCGCCGGGGCTGCTGGACCCGTTCTCGTTCGGCGACGACATCGCGGCCAAGAAGACGATGGCGACGGAGACGCTGCGGCTGCTGCTGCCGAGGATGTCGGAGGAGCGCGAGTCGGCGATGATCCAGGCGGTCGCGGCGATCTCCAACGCGCCCAGCCCGTCGCTCGGCAAGGTGGTCGACTTCCTGGAGCACTCGGAGGACGCGGCGTCGAAGAACCTGGGCGCGGTGCTGCGCTCGATGTCGGAGATGCACCTGGCCCGGCTGTGCTTCGACCCGTCCGGCGGCGACCAGATCGACTCGGCGGGCTGGACCACCGTGTTCACCCTTCAGGGGCTGACGCTGCCGGACGTGGCGACCGGACGCGACGACTACTCCTACGAGCAGCGGCTGTCGGTCGCGCTGCTCTACCTGGTCTCGCAGTTCGCCCGCAGGCTCATGAACGGGCTCGACCGGCGGGCACCCAAGGCGATCTTCCTGGACGAGGCGTGGGCGATCACCTCCACGCCCGAGGGTGCCAAGCTGGTGCCCGAGGTCAGCCGGATGGGCCGCTCCCGCAACACCGCGCTGGTGCTGGTCTCCCAGAACGCGGGCGACCTGCTCAACGAGCAGGTGACCAACTGTCTCTCCTCGGTCTTCGCCTTCCGGTCGACGGAGCGGGTCGAGGTCGAGCACGTGATGTCGCTTCTGGGAGTCGAGGCGTCGGAGGAGCACAAGGCGGTTCTGCGCTCTCTCGGCAACGGTGAATGTGTGTTCCGCGATCTGGACGGCCGGGCCGGGCGCATCGGCGTGGACCTGATCTCGGACGAGTTGCTCCGGTGGCTCGACACGAATCCGACGCATGACAAACCAGACGACAGCAGTGATGATCTTCAAGGGGGAGTGGGCCGAACGCAGGAGGTGCGGTCATGAAGGTCCGGCTGGCCAAGAGGCTGGCGGTCGCCCTGGCGCTGGTCATGGGCATCCTGGCGCTGCCTCTCGTGGCGGGCGCCGTGTCGCCCGCCGCGGCGGCGCCGTGCGAGCTGTCGGGCGACCTGTCGCCCGAGGTGGTCGGCGGCGGCCTCGACGGGCTGCTGCAACCGCCCGCGCCGGGGACACCCGCGCAGACCCCGGCGACGAACTACGCGCAGTTCGGCACGAGCGGCCAGTTCTGGCACACCTACGATCTGGGCTGCGACTTCGGCGCCATGATCGGCAACGCGTGGGCCAACGTGGTCTTCCTGTGGGCCAAGGCGATCGACCGGCTCACGATCAGCACCTATCAGGCGGCGGCGACCGAGGGCCCCCTCGACTCGATCAAGAACGTCGTCGACGACATCATCACCAACCTCTCCAACGCCCTGTACTGGCCGTTCCTGACGCCGCTGGTCCTGCTCGCGGCGATCTGGCTCGCCTGGTACGGCCTGCTGCGCAAGCGGGCCTCGATGAGCGTCGAGGGCGTCATCTGGATGGTCCTGGCGGTGACGATCGCGACCTGGTTCTTCAACCGGCCCGGCGACTTCACCAGCCTCGGCAAGGTGGTCACCGACAAGACCGGCGAAGTGGTCAACTCCGCCTTCTCCGGGCTGCCGGGGGCCGACTCGCCGTCCTGTCTGCCACAGCCCGGCCAGACCGCCGCCGAGATCAAGGGCGGCGGCTTCGCGGGCCCGAAGGACGCCCCGACCGTCGAGCGCAACGCCGACGCCCTGTGGTCGACGCTGGTCTGCAAGCCGTGGCTCATGGGCCTGTTCGGCACCGCCGACCCGGACCAGGCGATCGTCCGCGACTACGGCCGCAAGATACTCGAACACCAGACGATCGATCAGGCCGAACTCGCCGCCCGGTCCACGAACGCCTCCGCCGCCCAGGCCGCCTACGCCGATCTCGCGGAGAAACTGCGCGACGATCCGCGCCACGCGATCTTCACGGGCAAGGACTGGACGAGCCGCCTCGGCGTGGCGATCGGCGCGCTCATCGCGGCGCTGGTCGCGGGCGTGCTGATCTTCCTGGTCGCGGTGTCGTTGCTGGTGCTCAAGGTCGGGTTCCTGCTGCTGTTGATCATGGGGCCGGTGTTCCTGCTGATCGGCGTGCATCCGGGCTCGGGGCGGATCATCGCCATGCGCTGGGTGGAGATGCTGGTCGGCACGTTGCTGCGGCAGGCCGTGCTCGCGCTGGTCCTGGGCGTGCTCGTGTACGGCTACGCCCTGATCATCTCCACGGCCATGCCATGGGGTCTGCAGATCCTGTTCATCGCGTTGCTGACCATCGCGGTGTTCTTCTACCGCAAGCCGTTCCAGCACCTGTTCGCCTCGATGAGCGGGCACACGCTCACCACCCGCATGCTGGGCGAGGCCGCCTCGTCGCCGATCCTGGAGCGCTCGGCGAACGTGCTGCCTCCGGTGGCGGCCTCGAAGATCGCCCGCTGGGGCGCGCGCAAGGCCGAACCGGTCGTCCAGGCGGCGGCGGCCGGTGGCACCGCCGGGGCCACGGCGGCGGCCGGGGTCGCGGTCAGGGCCGGTGGCAGGGACGACGGCGCCTCGGCCGGGTCCGGCACCCGGGTGCCCGCGACCGCCGCGCCGCTCAACACCGAGCAGGGTGGCGGCAAGGGCGTGGGACGGGCGGCCCGTACCGGCTCGGCTCCGCCGCTGAACCTGAGCGGCGCGCCGACACGGTCGGGCGGCGGCCCGGTGCGGCCCTCCTCCGGAGGGACGCCGAGCGGTGGCGCGGGCGCGAGCGGCGGCGGCCCGAGCGGCGGCTGGTTCGGCGGGCGCTCCGGCGGCGGCTGGGCCTCTCGCGGAGGTTCGTCCGGTGGGTCCAGGTCAGGGGGGTCCGGAGGCGGTTCGTCGCGAGGCGGGCGCTCGTCGTCGGGCGGTTCGGGCGGCGGTGGGTCGTCGCGCCGGGGCTCCTCAGGCGGCGGGTCGTCACGGCAGGGTTCGGGCGGCGGGTCGTCGCGGCAGGCGTCGGGCGGGTCGTCCGGCGGCGGGATCTTCGGTGGCGGTTCGTCGTCCGGCGGGTCCTTCTTCGGGTCGCGGCAGGCCGACGTGCCGAGAGCGCGCTCGTCCGAGCCGCCGCCCCTGTGGTTGCCGAGCCGGTCGAGCGGCAACGGCCGCAGCGGCGCCGAGCCGCCGGTGCCGTTCTGGCTGAAGCCGAACAACTCCGACAAGGACTGAGATGCCGCAGCCGGTTGACAGACGCGGGCTGGTTTTCGCGGTGGTGGTGGCCGTCGTCGCCGCGATCGGCCTGTGGGCGATCATGGGGCCGGACTCCGAGGAGGAGCCCCCGCCTCCGCCCCGGGCCGGCGCGGACACCGCCGCCCCGCCCGTCAGCAGGCCGCTGGCCACCGCCAGCGACGGCCCCTTCGACGTCTACGCCTACCTGCCGATGGACCGGCGGCAACTGGCCGCGGCGGCCGACCTCGCCGTCCGGTTCACCGTCGCCTACGGCACCTTCCGCTACGACGAGGAGCCGTCGGCATACGCGGAGCGGGTCAAGGTGTTCGCCACCGGAGAGCTGGCCGACTTCCTGACCAAGAGCCTGACCTCGCCGGTCACCGTCCAGCAGAACCGTGAGGAGCGGACCGTCGCCACGGCCACCGCCGTGATGAAGGAGATCAGGCAGGTCGCCAAGACCTCGGTGGTGTTCGTGGTGACGAGTACGCAGAAGCTCGACGGCGCCGACGGGGCGAAGGAGAAGACCGAGGACCTCGCCGTGACGCTCACGCCGGTCGGCGACGACTGGCGGGTCTTCGACGTCCAGCAGGCCGCCGAGGGGCAGGACGGGGACGCGGAAGGGTGAACGGCGCCTCCCGCTCCCGCGTCGGCCTGGCGGTGGGCCTGGCCGCCGCGCTGCTGCTCGCCGCCCTGGTGATCTCGCCGATGCTCATGGTGTCCATTCCGACGATCATGGGCGGCGCCGGCGGCTCGACGACCGACTGCGACGACGACGTCCAGCTTGAGGAGGCTTCGGACTCGGCCTCCTCCGACATCCCGCGCGACCTGCTGGAGCTGTACAAGAAGCACGGCAAGAAGATCGGTGTGCAGTGGAACGTGCTGGCCGCCGTCGGCAAGCGCGAGACCGACCACGGCCGCTCCGACCTGCCCGGCGTCAAGAGCGGCACCAACTACGCGGGCGCCGCCGGGCCGATGCAGTTCCTGATCAGCACGTGGGGCGGCAAGGCGCGGATCCCGATCCCGTCGAAGTTCAACGGGTACGCCTCCGACGGCGACGACGACGGCATCGCCGACGTCTACAACCCGGCCGACGCCATCCTCGGCGCCGCGCGCATGCTCAAGCGCAACGGGGCGCCGGAGAACATCAGGCGGGCGCTGTTCGTCTACAACCGGGCCTGGTGGTACGTCGACCAGGTCGAGGAGATCGCCAAGCGGTACGCCGAGTCGGGTGAGGTGAAGCTGCCGCCGCAGGCCGACCCGGCGTGCGACGACCCGCTGGTCGAGGCCGCGCCCAGCGACGTCGTGGCGAAGATCATGGAGTACGCTCTCGCGCAGCGCGGCAAACCGTACCTGTGGGGTGGAACCGGGCCTGACGCCTACGACTGCTCCGGCATCATCTACATGGCCTACCGGAGCGCGGGCCTGTCGATCCCGCGCACGACGTTCGGGCAGTGGCCGTTCGGAGTGAAGATCCCGGCAGGCAGTGAGCAGCCGGGTGACCTGGTCTTCTTCAACGCCGGACCCGGTACGGGACCGAACAATCCCGGCCATGTCGGCATGGTCGTCGAGAAGGGGAAGATGATCGAGGCGCGGTGCAAACTGTGCGGGCCGATCAAGGTGACCGGCTACCGCACCCGCGACACCCTGATGGGCTTCACCCGGCCGCTGCAGAATCCCGCGGTCCTGGAGCAGTTGAAGAAGCTGGACGATGCGCTATGACCGTTGACGAACCGACCCTGGTGGTCGCCGCCGTGATCCTGGACGGGCGGCGGGTGCTCGCCGCCCAGCGGGCCGAGCCGCCCGAGCTGGCCGGGGGCTGGGAGTTCCCCGGCGGCAAGGTGGACGAGGGGGAGAGCGAGCACGCCGCCCTCATCCGCGAGTGCCGTGAGGAACTCGGGGTGGAGATCGCGGTGGGCGCGCGGGTCGGCGGCGAGTGGGAGCTTTCCGCCGGGTACGTCATGCACGCCTATCTGGCCTCCCTCTCCGTCGGGGAGCCGGTGGCCAAGGAACATCTGGCGCTGCGGTGGCTGGAGCCGGAGGAATACTTCGCCGTGAACTGGCTCGGCGCGGACCTGCCGGTCATGGCGGCCGTCGCCGATCTGCTCGCCCAGGATTAGAGCACTTCCCTGTGTGACATAACAACTACACAGTGTGTCCGTGTTCGGGGGGAAGTGGCGTGTTCAGAGGTAGATGGAGGCGCTGGAAAGTCGGGGCCGTTCTGGGGGCGGGGTCACTCGCCGTGGTCGGCGTGGGTACGGTGTCCGTCGCCGCGACCGGGGACGTCTCGCTGGACTTCACCCGGCTGATCGATCCGGACGACGATTTCGGCAAGTGGGTGCGGACAGGGGATGTGCTGAGGTTCCGGGTCAAGGTCGTGGGGACCGGACGCGCCCGGCTCGCCGTCGCCGCCGACCCGGAGGCGGCGCTCACGTCGGTGTCCTGTGCACCCGGCTCTCGTCCGGCCCGTCCTGGAACACGGCCTGGAACGGTCCCGGCGGCGGACGCGGAGCCGTTGGGCGAGGCGGTGCCCACCAATGAGCTGCTGCTGTACCGGAACGTTCCATCGGACTCCAAGGTCAAGCAGGTCGCGGCCAACCTCGCCAGGACCGCCGCGCTCGGTGGCGGCGCCGCGCGGCCGGTCACGCGGTCGGAGCTGCTCACCGGCCGGCACTCTGCGCGTGGGGCCGAGGTCTGCAGGCTGGGGCGGGGGCAGGGGGAGCGTGAGGTGGATGTACGGGTGACCGTACCGGGGGGTGCTGCTTCGGTGGTCGTGGCGGCGGTGGCGCGGATCCAGGGCGACGGCGGGCCGGTCATGGCCATGAGGACGACGACCGCGTACGTGGACACCGCCCAGGTCCGGGGACGGCCCATGGCCTCGGGCGTGAGAACTTCGGGCGACCTGCCCGGTGCGGCCAGAGGGCCGGTGCGCACCGATCCCCAGGCCGCCGACGGAGAGGACGCCATTCACGGCGTCGTGGCCGACCCGGGCGAAGGCGGCCAGGACGACACGAGCGCTCAGCAGAGTTCGGGCCGGGGGGAAAGCGGCGAAAGCGGCGGGGAGAACGCCGGCCGGGGCGGCAGCGGCCAGGAGAGCGCGGGGAAGAGCGGCAGCGGCCAGGAGAGCGCGGGGAAGAGCGGCAGCGGCCGCGAGGGCGCGGAGCGGGACGGCCGGGTCGGCGCTGAGCGGGATGACAACGCCAGGCGAGACGGGGACCGGGGCGGCGCGGGCCAAGGCCGTGACGGGCGGGATGTTCGCGGGGAGGGCGCAGGTGCGCGCGCCGGGGGCGGGCGATCGCCTGACGGCGCGGGCGTCGGGCGGCGGTTCGACGGGGCGCGGCCCCGTGCGGGGGCGGTCGCCCCTTCCCGGGAGCTGTCGTCTCACGGGCTGTCGCCCCAGGGGCTGTCGTCTCAAGGGCTGTCGTCTCAAGGGCAGCGGTCTCAAGGGCTGTCGTCTCAGGGTTCGTCATCTCAAGGGCTGTCGTCGCAGGACCTGCTGTCTCAGGGTCTACTGTCTCGGGGGCTGCTGTCTCGGGAGGTGGCGTCTCCGGGGTTGCCTTCGCTCGGGGGCGGGGGGTCGGTTGCTTCCGGCGGGGTGCCGTTGGGCGCTCCCGCGTCCGGGGGGCCGGTGCCCGGTGGGGCTTCGCGGAATCCGGTGCTTTCCGGTGGGGTGCCTGCGGGTACGAGCACAGGGATGAGGGAATCGGGCGTTCTGGCGGTCGGAGGTTCGGCGAACGGTGACAGCGAATCGAACGCTCTTACCTCACCGGATGGCGTGATACTTCCCGCTGTCGAGCTGGCGGCGGAGAGCGCGGAGGCGGGGCGGCCGTTGCCGCTCGCCGCCACGGTCGCCGGTCGGCGGCTGGACAACTCCCCGAGACCGAATCCTCTCGACGGACCGAAAAGCCTGCCGATCGTCGCGGGCGGCGTCGCGATTCTGCTGCTCGCCCTGTGGACGGTGGCCAGGAGGCAGCACCGACGCATCCAGCGAAGATCGTAACGAACCTTCTAATTCGGACTTTACTGCTACTTTAACCGGACTAGTATTCCCTAGGACCTGATTCTGGGACTGCGCGGAGGGTACCGGTGGCACGCAGACGAGCGACGGCCGTGGCTGCCCTCGCGCTCGCCATCGGTCTGACCGGTGCGGCCGTATCGCCGTTCATCCTCCAGGCCGCGAGCGCCAGCGTCAGCACTCCCCCCGATCCGATCGAGGGTTGCGACGCGGGCCAGATCTGCGAAGACCCGATCGTGACCGAGACGGTCATCACCACGATCCCGGCGCCGGGGCCGACCGAGACCACCGTCACCAAGACGATCACCGCGTCGCCGACCCCGAAGCGCTCGGCCACACCCAAGCGCTCGACCAAGCCCCCGTCGAACACGCCGCCCGCCACGACGCAGGCGCCCGTGATGCCGCCGCCACAGAGCTCGGCCCCGCCCCCACCGCCCGCGCCGACGCCGTCGCAGGAGCCGACGCCGGAGCAGAGCGTCCAGTTGCCGACCGTGGCGCCCACGCCGACGGTCGCCTCCACTCCCACCTCCACACCCACGGCGACCGAGGAGCCGGTGGAGGACGAGCCCCAGCTCGAACTGCGTAACGCCACCCCCGAGTTCGACCAGCGGGCGCTGACGCAGAAGCTGAGCGTCCCGGCGCTGGTGATGGTGCTGCTGGTGCTGTTCGCGGTGCTGGTGTTCGAGGGCAGGCTGCGCCGGATGGCCCACGCCGCGGCGATCAGGAAGGCGGGCCCGCAGCCGTCTGACGAGGCGCCCACCTACCCCGCTGCTCCTGGCGGCTACCCCCAGCAGGCCCATCCGCAGCCCGGCTTCCCACCGCAGCCTGGATACGGGCAGCAGCCGGGGTACGGCCAGCAGATCTTCCCTCAGCCCGGCTACCCGGGCGGCACGGCGTACGCGCCGATCATCAGCTTCGTCCCGGTGCAGACCTACCCGAGCGGCCAGGTCCAGTACAGTCCGGTCTACCAGGAGCAGCCGCCCGAGCCCACGCCTCCCACCCTGCCGGACGAGCCGGTGGTCCTGCATCCCGACGACTTCGACTCCTTCGCCCACGAGCCGGTCAGACCGGAGGCGGACGAGGAGACGCAGTACCGAGGCGCCTTCGAGCCGGTCGTCCAGCCGGAGCCGGAGGCGCCCCCAGCCGACATCGCAGCCGACATCCCGGCGGGCGGCGGCAAGCCGTACGACCAGACCCGCGAAATGCCGACGAGTACCGCCTCCTCGGCGGAGCCGGGCGACGAGCTCCCCTGGAAAGACACTCGCTGAAGGCATCCGGGCGCGAACGCTTCCGAAGGACCGGCACGAACGTTTCCGAAAGGCACGAACGCCGTTGAACCACCCAGGTGGTCAACGGCGTAGTCGTGTCGGCGGGGTGCCGTCTGCGGGGAGGAGCGGCGTGGGAGGCCCTCGGCCCGTTACGGCGAGGCGGGCTCAGTCGGCCTCGCCGTAACGGATGGGGGTTTGTCCCGAAACGTCACCTTGACTCTTGGCCTGAACGTCACTTCGGGCGGCGGAAGATCTTGTTGCCGAGCCACACGAGCGGGTCGTACTTGCGGTCCACCACGCGCTCCTTCATCGGGATGAGCGCGTTGTCGGTGATCTTGATGTGCTCGGGGCACACCTCGGTGCAGCACTTGGTGATGTTGCAGTAGCCCAGTCCGTGCTGCTCCTGCGCCGAATCCTTGCGGTCGGCCACGTCGTACGGGTGCATGTCCAGCTCCGCGATCCGCATGAGGAACCGGGGCCCAGAGAAGGCGGGCTTGTTCTCCTCATGGTCGCGGATCACGTGGCAGACGTTGTTGCACATGAAGCACTCGATGCACTTGCGGAACTCCTGCGAGCGCTCGACGTCCACCTGCTGCATCCGGTACTCGCCCGGCCGCACGTCGGCGGGCGGGGTGAAGGACGGCACCTCGCGCGCCTTCTGGTAGTTGAACGACACGTCCGTCACCAGGTCCTTGATGACGGGGAAGGTCCGCATCGGCGTGACCGTGATCGTCTCGTCCTCGGTGAAGGTGGACATCCGGGTCATGCAGCCCAGGCGCGGCTTGCCGTTGATCTCCATCGAGCAGGACCCGCACTTGCCCGCCTTGCAGTTCCAGCGGACGGCCAGGTCGGGCGCCTGTGTGGCCTGGAGCCGGTGGATGATGTCGAGGACGACCTCGCCCTCGTTCACCTCGACCGTGAAGTCCTCAAGCTTGCCCTCACCGCCCTCACCGCGCCAGACCTTGAACTTCGCCTTGTAACTCATCTGTCGTTCCCCAGCTCTTCGTCCGTGAGGTACTTCTTCAGCTCGGCCACGTCGAACAGGTCGAACAGGTCCTGGCGCATCGGCGCCTGGCTCTGCTCCTCGACCGAGACGGCGGCGCCGTCGGCGGTGGAGCAGACGAGGAGCTTGCGGCGCCAGTCGGGGTTCATGCCGGGGAAGTCGTCGCGCGTGTGGCCGCCCCTGCTCTCCTCACGCAGCAGCGCGGCGCGGGCGACGCACTCCGACACCAGCAGCATGTTGCGCAGGTCGAGCGCGAGGTGCCAGCCGGGGTTGTAGATGCGCGACCCTCCGGCGCCGACCCGCTGGACCCGCTCCTTGAGCTTCTCGACCACTTCGAGCGCCTCGGAGACCTCCTCGGCCTTGCGGATGATGCCGACCAGGTCGTTCATCGCGCGCTGGAGCTCGTGGTGCACCTCGTACGGGTTCTCGCCGCTGCGCTCCAGCGGCGCGAGCGCCTCGGCCCGCGCCTCGTCCACGGACTCCGGCGACACGACGGGCCGGGCGCCGAGCGCGTCCACGTATTGGGCGGCGCCGAGCCCCGCCCTGCGGCCGAAGACCAGCAGGTCCGACAGGGAGTTGCCGCCGAGCCGGTTGGAGCCGTGCATGCCGCCGGACACCTCTCCGGCCGCGAACAGCCCGGGTACGGCGGCGGCGCCGGTGTCGGCGTCCACCTCGACGCCGCCCATGATGTAGTGGCAGGTCGGGCCGACCTGCATGGGTTCGGCGGTGATGTCGACGTCGGCCAGTTCCTTGAACTGGTGGTGCATGGACGGCAGCCGCCGCTTGATCTCCTCGGCCGGCAGGCGGGTGGAGACGTCGAGGAAGACGCCGCCCTGGGGCGAGCCGCGCCCGGCCTTGACCTCGGAGTTGATCGCGCGGGCCACCTCGTCACGCGGCAGCAGCTCCGGCGGGCGGCGGTTGTTGGCCTGGTCGGTGTACCAGCGGTCGCCCTCCTCCTCGCTGGTGGCGTACTTGTCCTTGAAGACGTCCGGGATGTAGTCGAACATGAAGCGGCGGCCCTCGGAGTTGCGCAGCACGCCGCCGTCGCCCCGGACCGACTCGGTGACGAGGATGCCGCGCACGGACGGCGGCCAGACCATCCCGGTCGGGTGGAACTGGATGAACTCCATGTTGATCAGGTTGGCGCCCGCGAGCAGGGCCAGGGCGTGGCCGTCGCCGGTGTACTCCCAGGAGTTGGAGGTGACGACGTACGACTTGCCGATGCCGCCCGTGGCGAGCACGATGGCGGGGGCGTCGAAGACGACGAGGCTGCCGCTCTCACGCCAGTAGCCGAACGCGCCGGAGACGCGCTCGCCGTCCTTGAGCAGGCGCGTGACGGTGCACTCCTGGAAGACCTTGATGTAGGCCTCGTAGTCGCCGTGGGTCTCGTGGTCCTCCTGCTGCAGGGCGACGACCCGCTGCTGCAGGGTGCGGATCAGTTCGAGGCCCGTACGGTCTCCCACGTGCGCGAGCCGGGGGTACTCGTGGCCGCCGAAGTTGCGCTGGCTGATCTTGCCGTCCTTGGTGCGGTCGAACAGCGCACCCCAGGCTTCCAGTTCCCAGACGCGGTCGGGCGCCTCCTTGGCGTGCAGTTCGGCCATCCTCCAGTTGTTGAGGAACTTGCCGCCGCGCATGGTGTCGCGGAAGTGCACCTGCCAGTTGTCGTCGGAGTTGACGTTGCCCATCGCGGCGGCGGCGCCGCCCTCGGCCATGACCGTGTGGGCCTTGCCGAACAGCGACTTGCAGACGATCGCCGTGCGCTTGCCCTGCTGCCTGGCCTCGATCGCGGCCCGCAGCCCGGCGCCGCCGGCGCCGATGACGACGACGTCGTATTCGTGACGCTCGATTTCCACTTCAGAATCCTTATGCGAACGGGAAGGCGATGATGCCCTTGGTCACCAGGCGGACATAGAGGTCGGCGCCCATGACGGAGAACATCGAGGCCCAGGCAAGGGGCTGGTGCTTGGCGTTGAGCTTGGAGACGAAGGTCCACGCCTTGTACCTGACCGGGTGGCGGGAGAAGTGGTTGAGCCGCCCTGCGGTGATGTGTCGGCACGAGTGGCACGACAGGGTGTACAGGTTGATGAGGACCGCGTTCAGGATCAGGATCCAGGTGCCGAGCCCGGTCGGCGTGTGGACCAGCGCCAGCACGGCGTCGTAGGCCAGGACGAGGCCGATGACGATGGCCGCGTAGAAGAAGTAGCGGTGGATGTTCTGCATGATCAGCGGGAGGCGGGTCTCGCCGCTGTACTTGCCGTGCGGCTCCTGCACCGCGCACGCGGGCGGCGACAGCCAGAACGACCGGTAGTACGACTTGCGGTAGTAGTAGCAGGTGAGCCTGAAGCCGCCGGGCAGGCCGAGGATCAGCAGGCCGGGCGGCAGGGTGTACCAGTCGCCGAAGGGAGCCAGGCCGAGGAAGCGGGCTCCCTCGGGACATGATGTCGCCAGGCAGGGCGACGAGAACGGGGCGATGTACTCGCTGGGCGCGTAGTAGTAGCTGCCATCGAAGATCGCCCACATGCCGTATATGAGGAATGAGCTGAGCCCCAGGAAGGTCAGCAGCGGCGCCAGCCACCACCTGTCCGTGCGGAGCGTGCGCACCTTGATCTGCGCCCGCCCCCTCCGTGCCGGGCTTTCGGCCGTCGTTTGGGTCATCGCGGACCTCTCCACCTCCCGCGGACCCTGCTCGCGGGGGCCCGGGTCGTTCGCTGTGCGCGCGGCGTCTCCGCTCAGGCGCGCATTGGTGGGGGATACGTTACGACGACGGCATCGGGATTTGTGAGAAGGGTCACTCACTTTTTCGATGACTCTGTGTGATTCCTGTCACGTCCCCCTGTCATGGCCGGGGATGGAGTCCCAACAGCGCCCGACAAGTCTGATTTATGGCGTAATATCCCCCTGCTCTATGAGCTCGACCCCCTGCGGCAACGTCCCCTCGTGGGCCGCGTCCCGCAGGAACCGCAGCAGCGTGATCCGGAACGCCTGCGCCGCCCGGGTCGGCTCCACGTCCTTTCGGTGGGCCAGCGCGATCGTGCGCGTCAGCCCCGGAGGGGCCAGCGGGATGCCCGACAGGCCCGGACGGCCGTCGAGCACCATCGAGGGCACCACGGCCACCCCGAGACCCGCCTCGACGAAGCGCAGCACCGCGTCCATCTCGCCGCCCTCGACCGCGAACCTCGGCTCGAAGCCCGCCTGGCGGCAGGCCGACAGCGTCGCCTCCCTGAGGTCGTAGCCGCGCCGGAACATCACCATCGCGCGCCCCCGCAGCTCCTCGATCCGCATGTACGGCCGCCGCGACTGCTCGTGGCTGGGCGAGACCACGACCAGGCTCTCGTGCAGGATCTCCTCCGTGACCAGCGACGGGTCGTCGTGCTGCAACGGCATGATGATCAGCGACAGGTCGATCTGCCCCCTGGCCAGCGCCCTGACCAGGTCGCGCGAGCCCCCCTCCTCGACGTGCAGGCGGATGCCCGGGTAGTCGCGGTGGAAGCGGGCCAGCGCGTCGGCCAGCAGCCCGGCGCACAGCGACGGCGTGGCGCCGAGCCGTACGCGGCCGCGCCGCAGCCCGGCCAGTTCGGCCACCTCCTGGCGGGCGGTGTCGGAGTCGGCCAGCATGCGGCGGGCCAGCGGCAGCAGCGCCTCACCGGCCGGGGTGAGCGCGACGTTGCCCCGGGCGCGCGAGAACAGCCGGGCGCCGAGCTCGTCCTCCAGCGCCTTGATCTGCTTGCTGAGAGACGGCTGCGCCACCCGCATCCGCTCGGCGGCCTGCGTGAAGTGCCTGGTCTCCGCCACTGCGACGAAGTAGGCGAGCTGCTGCAGCTGCATGTGATTTTGCTCGCATCCCGGCCGGGTTCTCTTTATGCCAGCCGTATCAAACCAAGCATCATAGCCTGCGGCTATGGAAACCAGATCTGCGATGACTTGGACGGATCGTTGCTGGTTACCTAGCGTCGAACCGTGACTGCCACGATAGAGCGCGGGGCTGCGACCGCCCCGGTTAGCGCCGCCCCCCAGCAGCGACCCGCCAAGCCTCCGGCGTCCAGGAAGCCCTCGGGGTTCCTCCGCTCCTCCAGCGGGCGGAAGGTCGTCATGGCCGTCACCGGCGCCGTGATGGTGGGCTACCTGATCGTCCACATGCTCGGCAACCTCAAGATCTTCTTCGGGGCGCAGTCGTTCAACGACTACGCGCACGGGCTGCGCACCTTCGGTGAGCCGCTGCTGCCGTACCGGACCGTGGTCACGCTCGTCGAGGTGGTGCTCGCCGTCTCCGTGGTGCTGCACATGTGGGCGGCCATCACGCTGACGCGACGCGCGGCCAAGGCCCGGCCGGTGAAGTACGTCGCCAAGAAGGCGCAGGCGGGCGGGTACGCCACGCACATCATGCGCTTCGGCGGCATCACCATCCTGCTGTTCGTGATCTGGCACCTGCTCGACCTGACCTTCGGCGTGGTCAACCCCGCCGGGTTCGACGGCACCCCCGCCGCCCGCATGATCGAGGGCTTCGCCCCCTCCCGCTGGTGGGTCACGCTCATCTACGTCGTCGCCGTCGTCATGGTGGGCCTCCACCTGCGCCACGGCCTGTGGAGCGGCTTCCAGACGCTGGGCTGGGCCAAGGGCCGGGCCAAGACCGTACGGCTGGGCGCCGGGCTGGTGGCCGGAGTGATCGCGCTCGGCTTCCTCGCCCCGCCGCTCGCCGTCATGATCGGAGTCGTCAAGTGATCGAGTACACCGAGGGCGCGCCCGTCAGCGACACCAAGGCCCCGGAAGGCCCGATCGCCGAGCGCTGGGAGAAGCGCAAGTTCGCCGCCAAGCTCGTCAACCCGGCCAACAAGCGCAAGCTCAACGTCATCGTCGTCGGCACCGGCCTCGCGGGCGGCTCGGCCGCCGCCACGCTGGGCGAGCTGGGCTACAACGTCAAGTCCTTCTGCTACCAGGACTCCCCGCGCCGCGCCCACTCGATCGCCGCCCAGGGCGGCATCAACGCCGCCAAGAACTACCGGGGCGACGGCGACTCGATCTACCGGCTCTTCTACGACACGGTGAAGGGCGGCGACTTCCGCGCCCGCGAGTCGAACGTCTACCGGCTGGCCGAGGTCTCGGTGAACATCATCGACCAGGCCGTCGCCCAGGGCGTGCCGTTCGCCCGCGAGTACGGCGGCCTGCTCGACACCCGCTCCTTCGGCGGCGCGCAGGTCTCCCGGACGTTCTACGCGCGCGGCCAGACGGGCCAGCAACTGCTCCTCGGCGCCTACCAGGCGCTGGAGCGGCAGATCAAGGCGGGCACGGTCGAGATGTTCACCCGGCACGAGATGCTGGAGCTGATCGTCGCCGACGACCGGGCGCGCGGCATCATCGTGCGCGACATGGTGACCGGCGAGATCGAGCGGCACACGGCCGACGCGGTCGTGCTCGCCACCGGCGGCTACGGCAACGTCTTCTACCTGTCGACCAACGCCAAGGGCTGCAACACCACCGCGATCTGGCGGGCCCACGAGCAGGGCGCCTACTTCGCCAACCCCTGCTACACGCAGATCCACCCGACTTGCATCCCCGTCTCGGGCGAGTACCAGTCGAAGCTGACGCTGATGTCGGAGTCGCTGCGTAACGACGGCCGGGTGTGGGTGCCGGTCGCGGCCGGTGACACGCGCGCGGCCGGCGACATCCCCGACGACGAGCGCGACTACTACCTGGAGCGCATCTACCCGGCCTTCGGCAACCTGGTTCCGCGCGACATCGCCTCGCGGGCGGCCAAGAACGTCTGTGACGAGGGCCGGGGCGTCGGCCCCGGCGGGCTCGGCGTGTACCTCGACTTCCGCGACGCGATCGACCGGCTCGGCCGGGACGCCGTGGAGAAGAAGTACGGCAACCTGTTCGAGATGTACGAGCGCATCACCGGCGAGGACCCCTACACCCAGCCGATGCGCATCTACCCGGCCGTCCACTACACGATGGGCGGGCTGTGGGTGGACTACGACCTCCAGACCACCGTCCCCGGGCTGTTCGTGATCGGCGAGGCCAACTTCTCCGACCACGGCGCCAACCGGCTCGGCGCCTCCGCGCTCATGCAGGGCCTGGCCGACGGGTACTTCGTGCTGCCGACCACCCTCGGCGACTACCTCGCGAACGGGCCGTTCGGCGAGGTCGACGAGGAGGCCGTGGCCGAGGCCGAGATCAGGGTGCGCGAGAAGATCGACCGGCTGCTCGCCGTGAACGGCAGCCGGACGCCGGACTCCTTCCACCGCGAGCTCGGCAAGATCATGTGGGACTACTGCGGCATGGAGCGCACCGAGGAGTCGCTGCGCAAGGCCCTGGAGCTCATCCCCGAGCTGCGCGCGGAGTTCTGGCGCGACGTCAAGGTCAGCGGCACGGCGGAGGAGCTCAACCAGGTGCTGGAGAAGGCCGGGCGGGTGGCCGACTTCTTCGACCTGGCCGAGCTGATGTGCCTGGACGCGCTGGTGCGTACGGAGTCGTGCGGCGGCCACTTCCGTGCCGAGTCGCAGGACGCCGACGGGGAGGCACTGCGCGACGACGAGAACTTCGCGCATGTGTCGGCGTGGGAGCGGACGCCGGACGGTCCGGTGCTGCACAAGGAAACGCTTGAGTACGAGTACGTCAAGATGAGCCAGCGGAGCTACAAGTGAACCTGACCCTGAGGGTGTGGCGGCAGAGCGGGCCGGACGACGCCGGACGCATGGTCACCTACCGCGCCGAGGACGTCTCGCCCGACATGTCCTTCCTTGAGATGCTGGACGTCGTCAACGAGCGGCTGATCCTCGAAGGCGACGACCCGATCGCCTTCGACCACGACTGTCGCGAGGGCATCTGCGGCATGTGCGGCATGGTCATCAACGGCGTCGCCCACGGTGAGCAGCGCGCGACCACGACCTGCCAGCTCCACATGCGGCACTTCGAGGACGGCGCGGTCGTCACCATCGAACCGTGGCGCGCGGCTCCCTTCCCGGTGATCAAGGACCTGGTCGTCGACCGGAGCGCCTTCGACCGCATCGTCCAGGCGGGCGGGTTCGTGTCGGTCCCGGCGGGTTCGGCGCCGGACGCGCACAGCGTCCCGGTGCGCAAGGAGGACGCGGACGCCGCCTTCGACGCGGCCACCTGCATCGGCTGCGGCGCCTGCGTGGCGGCCTGCCCGAACGGCTCGGCCTCGCTCTTCACCGCCGCCAAGATCACCCACCTGGCGCTGCTGCCGCAGGGCCAGCCGGAGCGGCTGTCGCGGGCCAAGGCGATGGTGGACCAGATGGACGCCGAGGGCTTCGGCGGCTGTACCAACACCGGCGAGTGCACGGCCGTGTGCCCGAAGGGCATCCCGCTGGACACGATCGCGCAGATGAACAGCGACTACCTGAAGGCCAACGCGAAGTAACGAGCCAGGACGCGAGCCGCACTCCGAAAGGGGTGCGGCCGACGGCGCGGAGAGCCCGGTCCGTGAGAGCCTGGGCATCGGCAGCGTGGGCGCCGGAGTGCTCGACCACGTGGTCGGCATCAGCCGAGAAGGGCGCCCACTGCGGTCATGACCGGGATCGACAGGAGCGTGCTCACCAGCACCGCGCCGCGCGCCAGCTCTCGCCCCACGCCGTGGGCGACCGCGTACACGTAGATGTTCTGCGCGGTGGGCAGCGCCGCGAACAGCGTGGCGGCCAGCAAAGCGGTGCCGTCCAGGCCGAGCAGGAAACGCGCGGCGAGGTAGGCGAGCGCGGGCTGGGCGAACGCCTTCAACCCGACGACGAGTACGAGCTCCCGCCGCCCGCGTCCCGACGGCACCTCCTCGCCGCCGTCGGTCCGGGGTGTGGGGGTGGTGCGGCGGGCGCCGTACAAGGAGAGGCCGTAGGCCAGGAGGGCGACGGGGACGGCCGCACCACCGAGCAGTTCGACCGGGCGCATGACCACGGGCGGCAGGTCGAGGTCGGCGAGTGCGAGTGCCAGGCCGAGCAGGGAGGCGACCGTGAGCGGGTTGCGCGGGGGCAGCAGCAACGCCCGCGAGCTGCGGTCCAGCACGAGAAAGGCGGCGGGCGTGAGTACCACGAGCTGGAACAGCAGGATCGGCGCGATGAGCGCCCCGTCACCGAGGACGTGGACGGCGATCGGCACGCCGAGGTTGCCCGCGTTCACATAGGAGGCCGCGAGCGCGCCGATAGTCAGATGACGCCGGTTGCCGCGCCACCACAGCACCGCCACCAGGACGAACACCACCTGTACGGTCACCACCGCCACGACCTGCGTCACCAGCACCGGGGAGAAGATCGAGCCCAGGTCGGCCCGCGCGACGGTGGCGAACAGCAGCGCCGGCGTGGCGACGTAGAAGGCCAGCCGGGACAACGTGAGCTCGTCCTGCGGCCGGAGCACGCCGAGGGCGCCGACCACGTAGCCGAGGGCGGCGACCGACACCAGTGCGGCGAACGCCGCGACGACCCCCGACACCCCGCCGAGGGTATATGTCCCGCTATTTGGTGACCCGGCGCCGATAGACGAGGTACGGGCGGAACAGGTATCCGATCGGGGCCGACAGTGCGTGCACCAGTCGCGTGAACGGGAACAGCGCGATCAGTGCCAGTCCCACGATCACGTGGACCTTGAACGGCGTGCTGGCCGCAGCCATCGCCGAGGCGTCCGGCCGCAGGACGAACAGGCTGCGGAACCAGGGCGAGACCGTCCCCCGGTATTCTCCGCCCGCGAACGTCGCCACCAGCCCGAGGACGATGGCCGACCCCAGGACGGCGTACAGCAGCTTGTCGTTCCTGGTCGTGGCCAGGAACACCGGCCCGGTCACCCGCCTGCGGTAGATCAGCAGGCCGAGCCCGGCCGCCGCGCAGACCCCTGCGACCCCGCCGGTGAGCCGGGCGAGCAGGTGGTAGGCCGCGTCGGACAGTCCGAGCGCCTGCGTCCACGACGCCGGGACGAACAGCCCGATCACGTGCCCGGCGATCACGAACAGCAGCGCGTAGTGGAACAGCGGGCTGGCCACCCGCAGCAACCGGCTCTCGTAGAGCTGCGACGAGCGGGTGGTCCAGCCGAACCGGTCGTAGCGGTAGCGCCAGATCAGCCCGCCGACCAGGACCACCAGCACCATGTACGGAACGATGACCCAGAACAGGCTCTCGCCGGAGCTCACCGGCCCAGCCCCACCGACTCGGCGGGCGGGCCGCCGCACGCCAGCCGCGTCACCGCCTCGCGCTGCTCGGCCGTCAGCGGCGGCAGCGTGTCCCTGACCGCCCCGAGCACCAGCCGGTACGGCGAAGCGTGCGTCTCCAGCGCCGCGAGCAGCAGTTCGACGCCGACGACGTGCTCGGCGAGCACCTCGCCGCCCGACGGGTCGAGGGCGGCGAACTCCAGCATGACCGGCAGGTAGTCGGGTAGTTCGTCGTCCATCAGCTCCCACCCGGCGCCCCGGTAGTGCGCCTTGAGCGCGGCCAGCGACCGGCCCCGCCGCCGGGTGTCGCCGTCGGCGTAGTAGGTGAGGTAGAGGCAGCAGGTCCGCTTGAGGTCGAACGTCTCGACGTAGTGCGCTGCCAGCCCCCCACCCCCCATTTCCCGAATTTTCGGGATAAAGCCGGGGAATCGGCCCCCAGCTGCCTCCTCGATCAGCGGCAGCCGCGCCCAGAACCGCTGATCCGGGTAGGCCAGCAGATGCGCCGCCGCCTGCCATGTCACCGCGTTCATGACCGCTCCTCCCTCTTCGGCGGGAACAGCCCGGCCGGGGTGCCCCTGCCGTCCCAGTTGAGGAGGTTCACCCGCTGATGGGTGCTCTCCTCGCCCCGCTGCCGCTGCTTCAGCCCGTGGAAACTCTCGATCGACACCGGCACCGGCTGCCCGGACCCCTCGCCGAACGGCCCCGCCATGCCGGGCCCGCCGTCGTAGTCGAGGCCGCACCCGAACTCCTCCACGGACCCCGGCCGCCCGCCGTACGCCGTCGGGATCACGTAGCGCTCGTCGTAGCGGGCCAGCGCCAGCAGCCGGTACATGCCCTCGATGTCCGTCGCCGACAGGCCCGCGTCGGGCACCTCCGGCTCCTGCCCGAGGTTGACCGCGCGCATGTAGGAGCGCATCGCCGCCAGCCGCCGCAGCGCCGCCGTCACGGGTGCCGGATCGCCCGCCGTGAACAACTCGGCCAGGTACTCGACCGGGATGCGCAGCGCCTCGACGGCCGCGAACAGGTTGCCCGCGTCCTCGCCGTCGTGCCCGCTGCCCGCGAGCGCGTCCACGACCGGCGACAGCGGCGGGACGTACCAGACCATCGGCAGCGTGCGGTATTCGGGATGCAGCGGCAGCGCCACCCGGTAGCGGGTGATCAGCTCGCGCACCGGCGAGCGCCGCGCCGCCTCGATCCAGTCCTCCGGCAGCCCGGAGGCCGCCACGGCCGGGTCGTCCGGATCGACGAAGACCGACAACTGGGCCTCGTACAACTCCTTCTCGTCGGTCACCGAGGCCGCCGCGCCGACCCGGTCGGCGTCGTACAGCATGACTCCGACGTACCTGAGCCGGCCGACGCACGTCTCCGAGCAGACCGTCGGCAGCCCGACCTCCACCCTCGGATAGCAGAACGTGCACTTCTCCGCCTTGCCGGTGCGGTGGTTGAAGTACACCTTCTTGTACGGGCACCCGGTCACGCACATCCGCCACCCCCGGCACCGGTCCTGGTCGACCAGCACGATGCCGTCCTCCTCCCGCTTGTACAGCGCCCCGGACGGGCAGGAGGCCACGCACGACGGGTTGAGGCAGTGCTCGCAGATCCTCGGCAGGTAGAACATGAACGCCTGCTCGAACTCCAGCCTGACCCGGTCGCCGATCTTGCGCAGCACCGGGTCGGGGGAGGGGTCGCCGCCCAGGTTGTCGTCCCAGTTGGCGCTCCAGCGGATCGCCGTGCGCTCGCCGCTGATCAGGGAGCGCGGCGGCGCGACCGGTACGTCGTCGGACAGCGGCGCCCTGGTGAGGTTGTCGTAGTCGTAGGTCCAGGGCTCGTAGTAGTCCTGGATGGCGGGCATCAGCGGGTTGGCGAAGATGCCGAGCAGCTTGCGCAGCCGCCCGCCCGCGCGCAGCCGCAGCCGCCCCTTGGCGTCCACCTCCCAGCCGCCGCGCCAGCGCTCCTGGTCCTCGTAGCGGCGGGGATAGCCCTGGCCGGGCCGGGTCTCGACGTTGTTGAACCACGTGTACTCGACGCCCGCCCGGTTGGTCCACGTCTGCTTGCACGTCACCGAGCAGGTGTGGCAGCCGATGCACTTGTCCAGGTTCATGACCATGGCGAGCTGGGCCATCACGCGCGGGCTCACTCGTAGACCACCTCCTGGGAGCGCCTTCTGATCACGGTGATCTCGTCGCGCTGGTTGCCGGTCGGTCCGAGGTAGTTGAAGGCGTACGAGAGCTGCGCGTACCCGCCGATCAGGTGGGTGGGCTTGACGAGCACCCGGGTCAGCGCGTTGTGGATGCCGCCGCGCCGTCCGGTCGCCTCCGTCCTGGGCACGTCGATGACCCGGTCCTGGGCATGGTGCATGTAGACGGTGCCGTCCGGCATGCGGTGGGAGACGACCGCCCTGGCCACGACCACGCCGTTGCGGTTGGCCGCCTCGACCCAGTCGTTGTCGGCCACGCCGATCCGGTCCGCGTCGCCGACGGACATCCAGATCGTGGGGCCGCCGCGCGACAGCGACAGCATGAGCAGGTTGTCCTGGTACTCCGAGTGGATCGACCACTTGGAGTGCGGCGTCAGGTAGCGCACCACCAGGCCGTCGCCGTGCTCGGCGCCGAACAGGGCGGTGAGGTCGAGCGGCGGGCGGTAGGTCGGCAGGGCCTCGCCGTACTCGTGCATCCACTCGTGGTCGAGGAAGAAGTGCATGCGGCCGGTCAGCGTGTGCCACGGCTTGCCGTGCTCGACGTTGATGGTGAAGGGGGAGTACCTGCGATTGTGCGACTCCTTGCCGGACCACTCCGGGCTCGCGGCGACATGGGTGGGTCTGGCCTGGGTGTCGGCGAAGACGATGCGGTGGCCCGGGTGCGCCAGCTCCGACAGGTCGTGGCCGGTCCGCTCCGACAACTGCGCGAAGCCCTGTGCGGCCAGGCGGCCGTTGCTCACCCCGGACAGCGCCAGGATCGCCTCGCACGCCTTGGCCTCGGTGTCGAGCAGCGGCCGGCCCCTTGCCGCCCCGCGCGGCGCGAGGCCGCAGCGCTCGCCCAGCCAGCCGATCTCCTCGTCCGGCGTGAACACCACGCCCTTGACGGGCAGCCCCTTGCGCTCGGCCAGCGGCCCGAGCGCCGCCAGCTGGTCGGCGACGGCGCCGTAGTCGCGCTCGACCACGGCGAGCACCGGCTCCACCCGCTCGGGCGCGCGCCCGCCGGGCTGGGCCAGCTCTCCGGGGGTGTCGTGCTGGTACGGCACCGCCACCACGTCCCGCCGCACCCCCAGCCGATCCTTCGCCAGCGCACTGAAGGCCCTGGCGATGGCGTGGAAGGCGGCGAAGTCGCTCTTCGTCTCCCACGGCGGGTCGATGGCCGGGTTGAAGGCGTGCACGAACGGGTGCATGTCCGTCGAGGACAGGTCGTGCTTCTCGTACCAGGTCGCGGCGGGCAGCACCACGTCGGAGAACAGCGTGGAGGAGGTCATCCGGAAGTCCAGTGTCACCAGCAGGTCGAGCTTGCCGCGCGGCGCCTGTTCGTCCGGTTCCGGAAGGTTCGACCGGGTGCCGAGCAGGTGGTGCAGGAAGTACTCGTTGCCCTTGGCACTGGAACCCAGCAGGTTGGAGCGCCACAGCGTGAGCACCCTGGGCCAGTTGCGCGGGTCGTCGGGGTCGTCTGCCGCGTACCGCAGCCGGCCCGCCCGCAGTTCCTCCAGCGTGTACGCCACCGGGTCGTCGGCCGCGCCCAGGTCGAGCGGGTTGCGGTCGAAGGCGGGCGCCATCGGCATCCACCCGTTCCTGACCGACTCGGCCACCAGATCGGCCGTGCTCCGGCCCCGGAACAGCCCGGGGCCGACCGGCGAGGACAACGCCCCGGCGTCGAAGCGGTCGTAACGCCACTGGTCGGTGTGCAGGTACCAGAACGGGGTGCCGGGCGTCTGCCTGGCGGGCCGAGCCCAGTCGAGGGCGGAGGCGAGCTGCGCCCACCCGGCCTGCGGGCGGCACTTCTCCTGGCCGACGTAGTGGGCCCAGCCGCCGCCGTTGCGGCCCTGGCAGCCGGTGAGCAGCAGCAGCGTCAGGAACGCCCGGTAGGTCGTGTCGCCGTGGAACCACTGGGTGGTCCCGGCGCCCAGGATGATCATGCAGCGGCCGCCGGTCTGCTCGGCCGTGCGGGCGAACTCGCGCACGATCCTCACCGCCCGCTCCGCCTTCACCCCCGTGACGGCCTCCTGCCAGGCCGGCGTGTACGGCTGGGCGGCGTCGTCGTAGCCGCTCGGCCAGACGCCGGGCAGGCCGGGGCGCGGGACACCGTATTGGGCGAGGAGCAGGTCGTAGACGGTGGTGACCAGGTGCCCGGCGACCTGCCGTACCGGGACGCCGCGCACCAGCGGGTCGCCGCCGTCGAAGCGCGGCAGCAGCACCTCCACCGCCTGCCCGCCGTCGACGGTGAGCAGGGGGTCGCCGTCGAGGTCGAGGTTCCACCGGCCTTTGCCGTGCTCGCCCCAGCGGAAGCCGATCGAGCCGTTGGGCACGACCGGCTCGCCGTCCGCGTTCAGCAGGACGGTCTTCCACCCGGCCGCCTCCTCCTCGGAGCCCAGGTCGGCGGCGGTGAGGAAGCGGCCGGGCACGTACGCCGTCCCGTGCGGGGTGAGCGTGACGAGGAAGGGCAGGTCGGTGAAGCGGCTGACGTACTCGGCGAAGTACGGCACCCGCCGCTCGGCGAAGCACTCCTTGAGCAGCACGTGTCCCATGGCCATGGCGAGCGCGCCGTCGGTGCCGGGGCGCACGGCCAGGAACTCGTCGGCGAACTTGGCGGCGTCGTTGTAGTCGGGCGCGACCACGACCACCTTCTGGCCCCGGTAGCGGGCCTCGGCCATCCAGTGGGCGTCCGGGGTGCGGGTGACCGGGACGTTGGCGCCCCACAGCACCAGGTAGGCGGCGTCCCACCAGTCGGCGGACTCGGGCACGTCGGTCTGGTCGCCGAAGACCTGCGGGGAGGCGACGGGCAGGTCGGCGTACCAGTCGTAGAAGCTGAGCATGGTGCCGCCGAGGAGGGAGACGAAGCGGGAGCCGACGGCGTGCGACACCATGGACATGGCGGGGATGGGGGAGAACCCGGCGATCCGGTCGGGGCCGTGGGCGGCGATCGTGTGGACGTGGGCGGCGGCGATCAGCTCGGTGGCGAGGTCCCAGGTGACGCGGACGAGGCCGCCGTGGCCTCTGGCCTGCTGATACCGCAGCCTCTTTTCCGGATTTGTCGTGACTTCGGCCCAGGCTTGCACCGGGTCCAGCCCGCTCTCCCTCGCGGCCGCGTACATCTCCACCAGCACGCCTCTGGCGTACGGGTACCGCACGCGCGTCGGCGAGTACGTGTACCAGGAGAAGGCGGCGCCGCGCGGGCACCCGCGCGGCTCGTACTCCGGCCGGTCGGGGCCGACGCTCGGGTAGTCGGTCTCCTGCGTCTCCCAGGTGATGATGCCGTCCTTGACGTACACCTTCCAGGAGCACGAGCCCGTGCAGTTGACCCCGTGCGTCGAGCGGACCACCTTGTCGTGGCTCCAGCGGTCGCGGTAGAAGGCGTCGCCCTCGCGCCCGCCCGCGAGGTGCACCGCCCGCAGGTCCGCGCTGGTGACAGACCGGCGGAAGAAACGCCCGGTCTTCAGGAGGATGTCCTCCGCCGTACTCATACCCCCACTTCATCACATTGAGTGAGGAGATGTTACACAGGGTGTCATGCGTGTGCGGAACCTGGCGCTGGCGACCGCCGCCTTCGCCGTCACCTTCTGGGCCTGGAACCTGATCGGGCCGCTGTCCGGCGGCTACAGCCGGGCGCTGCACCTGTCGCCGACCCAGACCTCGCTGCTCGTGGCGATCCCGGTGCTGGTCGGCTCGCTGGGGCGGATCCCGGCCGGTGTGCTCGCCGACAGGTTCGGCGGGCGGGTGATGTTCGCGCTCGTCTGCTTCGTCTCGATCGTGCCGGTGCTGTTCGTCGGCTTCTCGCAGACGTACGCGTCCCTGCTGTTCTGGGGGTTCCTGCTCGGCGTCGCGGGCACGTCGTTCGCGGTCGGCATCCCGTTCGTCAACGCCTGGTACGAGCCCGCGCGGCGCGGCTTCGCCACCGGCGTCTTCGGCGCGGGCATGGGCGGCACCGCGCTGTCGGCCTTCTTCACCCCGCGCCTGGTCGAATGGATCGGCCGGGGCACCACCCACCTGCTCATGGCGATCGCCCTCGCCGCCATGGGTGTGATCATGCTGCTGTTCAGCGCCGACGCGCCCGGCTGGCGTCCCGCGACCCGGCCCGCCTGGCCCCGGATCCGGGAGGCGCTGGCGATCCGGGCGACCTGGCAGTGCGCCTTCCTGTACGCGGTGGCCTTCGGCGGCTTCGTCGCCTTCTCCACCTACCTGCCGACCTTGCTGCAGAACGTCTACGCGCTCTCGCAGACCGACGCCGGGCTGCGCACGGCCGGATTCTCGATCGCCGCCGTGGTCGCCCGGCCGCTCGGCGGCGTGCTGTCCGACCGGGTCGGACCGGTCCGGATCCTGGTGGCGAGCTTCGCGGGTGCCACGGTGATGGCCCTGCTGCTGAGCCTCAAGCCGCCGCTGGAGCTCCCGGCGGGCGTCAGCTTCGTGCTGATGGCCTTCTTCCTCGGGCTCGGCACCGGCGGCGTCTTCGCGCTCGTCGCCCGGCTCGTCGACCCCGCCCGAGTCGGTACGGTCACCGGCCTCGTGGGCGCCGCCGGCGGCCTCGGCGGCTACTTCCCGCCTCTGGTGATGGGCGCCGTCTACTCCGCCACCGGGGCGTACACGATCGGCTACCTGCTCCTGGCCGCGACCGCCGCCGCGGCACTGCTCTACAGCGCCCGCGCCTTCCGAAAATGATTTGCCGGTTTACAGCGCATTTGTCAACCTTGACAGGCTATGCGCTCCCTGCCCGAAGCCGATCCCGGCACCCCCGACATCCGTTCTCCTCTCCGCTACCTGCTGTGGAACGTCAAGTGCCAGAGGGGCCCACTCGCCATAGGCGTCGGTTTCGCGATCCTGTGGTGGCTCGGCCAGGCGCTCGTTCCCGCCGTGCTCGGCAAGGGCATCGACGCCGTCACCGCCAAGGACACCGACGCGCTGCTCACCTGGAGCGCGGTGCTCTTCGGCCTCGGCCTCGTCACCGCCTTCTCCGGGATCATGCGGCACCGGCACGCCGTCTACTGCTGGCTGGCCGCCGCCTACCGGACCGTCCAGGTCACCTCCAAACAGGCCACCCGCCTCGGTGCCACGCTGCCCAAGCGGCTGTCCACCGGTGAGGTCATCAGCGTCGGCAACTCCGACATCGCGCACATCGGCAGCTCGATGGACATCCTGCTGCGCGGCACCGGCTCGGTCGTCGCCATCGCCACCGTCACCGTGATCCTGCTCACCACCTCACCCGTGCTCGGCCTGATCGTCCTGCTCGGCGTCCCGCTCATGGCGGTCGCCGTCGGACCGCTGCTCAAGCCGCTGCACCGGCGCCAGAAGGCCCACCGCGACCTCCAGGGCGAACTGTCCACCCGCTCGGCCGACATCGTCACCGGCCTGCGCGTGCTGCGCGGCATCGGCGGCGAGCAGGTCTTCGGCGAGCGCTACGGGGAGGAGTCCCAGCGCGTCCGGCACGCGGGCGTGCGCGTCGCGCGCGTCGAATCGCTGCTCGAAGGCGCCCAGGTGCTGCTGCCCGGCCTGCTCGTCGCCGTCGTCACCGGCATCGGCGCCTCCTTCGCCGTGGACGGCCAGATCACCCCGGGACAACTCGTCTCCTTCTACGGCTACGCCGTCTTCCTCATCGGCCCGATGCGCACGCTCACCGAGGCCGCCGACAAGATCACCAAGGGGCACGTGGCCGCCCGCCGCGTCATCCGCATCCTGTCGATCGAGCCGGAGATCGGCGGTGGCACCGGCACCAGCGAGGGCGGCGTGCTGCGCGACAGCTACAGCGGTGTCACGCTCCAGCCGGGCGTCCTCACCGCCCTGACCGCCTCGCAGCCGGAGGACTCCATCGCCATCGCCGACCGGCTCGGCCGCTACAGCGACGGCGACGTCACCTTCGGCGGCGTCGAACTCGCCACTCTCCCCGTCGCCGAGGTCCGCGAACGCGTCCTCGTCGCCGACAACGCCGCCAGGCTGTTCACCGGCAGGCTGCGCGACGAACTCGACGTCAGGGGCACCGCCTCCG
>NZ_BAAAHQ010000046.1:30930-50737 GCF_039525605.1 Nonomuraea longicatena
TGCACGCCGCCTGCGCCACCGACATCGTCGACGCGCTGCCCGACGGCCTCGACGCCGTCGTCGCCGAAGCCGGGCGCGAGTTCTCCGGCGGCCAGCAGCAGCGGCTCCGGCTCGCCCGCGCCCTGCTCACCGACCCCGAGGTGCTCATCCTGGTCGAGCCCACCAGCGCCGTGGACGCCCACAGTGAGGCCCGCATCGCCGAACGCCTCGCCAAGGCCCGCGCCGGGCGCACCACGCTGGTCGTCACGACCAGCCCGCTCGTCCTCGACCGCACCGACCAGGTCGTCTACGTCCAGGACGGGCGCCTGCACGCCCAGGGCACCCACCGCGAGCTGCTCGACACCTCGCCCGAGTACACCGCCACCGTCACCCGAGGGGAGGACTGACCGTGTCCCGCCAGATCCTGCCGGTCGCCGACCGGCGCCAGGTCCGCGCCTACGCCAGGCGCCTGACGCTGAAATACCCGCGCGAACTCTCGCTGGCGCTGAGCCTGCACGGCCTGGCCGCCGTCTCAGGGCTCGCCGTCCCGTGGCAGCTCGGCCGCCTCGTCCAGGACGTCAAGGACGGGCAGCCGGTCAACGTCGCCCTCGTCGGCGGCGCCATCGCGGCCTTCCTGCTGGTGCAGGCGCTGCTCATCCGGTACGCCGTCCTCGCCTCCTCCCGGCTCGGCGAGCGGGTGCTGGCCGAGCTGCGGGAGGAGTTCGTCGACCGGGTGCTCGGGCTGCCGCTGTCCACCGTCGAACGGGCGGGCTCCGGCGACCTCATCACCCGCACCTCCCGCGACGTCGACGCGCTGTCCAGAACGGTGCGGCACGCCGTGCCCGAGACGCTGATCGCGCTGGTCACCTTCGCGATCACCATCGGCGCGATGCTCGTCGTCTCGCCGCTGATCATGGCCCCGATGCTGGTGGCCGTACCCATCCTGTGGGTGGCCACCCGCTGGTACCTGCGGCGGGCCCGCGACGGCTACCTGCGCGAGAACGCCGCCTACGCGGACATGACCGAGGGCCTCACCGAGACCGTCGAGGGCGCCCGCACGATCGAGGCGCTGGGCCTGCAGCGGCGGCGCGCCGAGCGCACCGACCGCGACATCTCCGGCTCCTTCCGGGCCGAGCGCTACACCCTCGGGTTGCGCACGGTCTGGTTCCCGGCGGCCGAGCTCGCCTACGTCCTGCCGGTGGTCGCGGGACTGCTGGTCGGCGGCATGTTCTACATCAACGACTGGGTGACCCTCGCCCAGGTCACCTCCGCCACGTTGTACGCCCAGCAGCTCATCGACCCGCTCGACCGCTTCCTGTCGTGGATCGACGAGCTCCAGGTCGGCGGCGCCTCGATGGCTCGGCTGCTCGGCGTCGCCAACGTGAAGGAGGACCGGGTCGCCACCGACGCCACCCCGTCGGGCGAACTGCTCAAGGCCGACGACGTCAGGTACGCCTACCGGGAGGGCCGCGACGTCCTCCACGGCGTCTCCCTCACCGTCGCGCCGGGGGAGCGGCTGGCCATGGTCGGGCCGTCCGGCGCGGGCAAGTCCACGCTCGGCCGCCTGCTGGCGGGCATCCACGGGCCGCGCACCGGCAGCGTCACCGTCGGCGGCGTGCCGCTGGTGGACCTGCCGCTCGACGACCTGCGCGGCCACGTCGCGCTCGTCACCCAGGAACACCACGTGTTCAAGGGCACCCTGCGCGACAACCTGCTCATCGCCAGGCCCGGCGCCTCCTCGGCCGACGTACGCGCGGCCCTGTCCGCGGTGGACGCGCTGGACTGGGTCGAGGCCCTGGACGAGGGGCTGGAGACCGAGGTCGGCTCCGGCGGCGCCGCCATCTCACCGGCGCAGGCCCAGCAGCTCGCGCTGGCCCGGCTGGTGCTCGCCGACCCGCACACGCTGGTGCTGGACGAGGCCACCTCGCTGATCGACCCCCGGGCGGCGCGCAACCTGGAGCGCTCGCTGGCCGCTGTCCTCGACGGCCGGACGGTGATCGCCATCGCGCACCGCCTCTACACCGCCCACGACGCCGACCGGGTGGCCGTGGTCGAGGACGGCCGCATCACCGAGCTGGGCAGCCACGACGAACTGGTCGCGGAGGGCGGCTCGTACGCCGCCCTGTGGTCGAGCTGGCACGGCAGCCCGGCCAAACGCTGAGCACACCCACGTGTACCTGCGGCCCCGTGATCTCGGGGCCGCCGGTACCGCGTGCTGGACTGCCTTGCGTCGGCCGCCGGTTCGCGCGGGTTCGTCAGCGGCTGACGGCCTTGCGGTACATCCGGGTCGCCAGCGGGACGAAGACCGCGAGGATCAGCGCCGACCACAGCAGCGAGGCCAGGACCGCGTTCTGCAGCGGCCAGGCGTCGGACACCGGCATCGCCGCGCTGGTGTTGCCGAAGAGTTCGCGCGCCGCCTGCGCCACCGCCGAGACCGGGTTCCACTCGGCGATCGTCTCCAGCGGGCCGGGCAGCCTGGAGCTCTGCACGAAGGTGTTGGCGACGAACGCCAGCGGGAAGACCACCACGGAGCTGGCGCTGTTGTAGGACTCCGGCGTGCGGATGAGCAGCGCGACCGTCGCCCAGACCCACGACAGCGAGTACGCGAACAGCAGCAGGATCGCGAAGCCCAGCATCGCCTCGCCGACCGAGGTGTCGATCCGCCAGCCCACCAGCAGCCCGGTCAGCGTCATCACGACCAGGCTGGCCACGTTGGCGAGCACGTCGCTCGCGGTCCGGCCGACCAGCACCGCCGACGGGGCCATCGGCAGGGTGCGGAAGCGGTCGATGGCCCCCCTCTGCAGGTCCTCCGTCAGCCCGTAGCCCGCGAGCGTCGCCCCGAAGATCACCGCCTGGACGAAGATGCCGGGCAGCAGGTACTCGCGGTACGACATGCCGGGGATCTCGATCGAGCTGCCGAACACGTACCCGAACAGCACCACGAACATGATCGGGGTGACGAGCACGACCCCGAGCCAGTCGGGGGACCGCCTGATCTTGATGACGTTCCTCTTGGCGATCGTCATGCCGTCGGCGAGCGCGTAGCCGAGTGTGCTCATCGCGCGTACTCCTTCGTGGTGTCGTGGCCGGTCAGTGACAGGAAGACGTCGTCGAGCGTCGGACGCCGCAGGCCGACCTCACGCAACCGCACCCCATGGGCCGCGAGCCTGCTCAGCCCGTCGGTGAGCGAGTCCGCCCCACTGGCGACCGGTACGGTCACCCGGTGGGCGTCGATCCGGATCTCGCCGACGGCGAGCGGGGTCAGCGTCTGCCGTACCAGGCCGAGGTCGGCGAAGTCGTGCACGGTGAGCTCGATCCGGTCGCCGCCGACGTGGTCCTTGAGCTCGTCGGCGGTGCCGAGCGCGATCACCCTGCCGTGGTCGACGACCGCGATCCGGTGGGCCAGACGGTCGGCCTCCTCCATGTACTGCGTGGTCAGCAGGACGGTCGTGCCGTCGGCGACCAGTTCGTCGACGATGTCCCACAGGTCGGCGCGGGCGCGGGGGTCGAGGCCGGTCGTGGGCTCGTCCAGGAAGACGACGGGCGGGGCGGCGACCAGGGCGCCGGCCAGGTCGATCCGGCGCCGCATGCCGCCCGAGTAGCCCTTGACCGGGCGGTCGGCGGCCTCGGTGAGGCGGAAGCGGTCGAGCAGTTCGCGGGCGCGCTGCCGGCTGCGTCTGCGGCCCAGGTGGTAGAGGCGGCCGACCATCTCCAGGTTCTCCGCGCCGGTCAGGTGGTCGTCCACGGCGGCGTACTGGCCGGAGACGCCGATGCGCCGCCGCAGCCGAGCGGCGTCCGCGACGACGTCGCATCCGGCGACCACGGCGCGGCCGGAGTCCGGCTTGAGCAACGTGGTCAGGACGCGGACAGTGGAGGTCTTGCCTGCGCCGTTCGGGCCGAGCAGGCCGAACACGGTGCCCTCCGGGACCGTGAGATCCATGCCGTCGAGGGCGACGACGGCTCCGTACTTCTTGACCAAGCCCTCGGCCATGATGGCGTCTGACATGATTTTTCTCCTTATTTCGGGCATGCCGAATACGGGTATGGGGTATCAGTCACACAGGGAGATCCCTGGAACGCCGCCGGCCGGTGGTGCCCCGGCTTCCGCCGGAGCGGCCACGGCGGGCGGCCTTTCGAGGCGCTCGCCGGGCCGGCTAGGCGCGGCGGATCAGGATGTCGCCCCAGGTCGAGTGGGCGCGGATCCTGACGGACTCCTCGGTCTCCGCAGGGCCGTCGCAGGCATCGAGCGTCACCTGCACCTCGCCCGAGTTGGAACTGACGTCGAGCAGGGCCGAGGTGCCGGGGCGGACGCCCACCTCGACCTCGCCGTGGTTGCTCTCGGCCACCACCGCGCCCCTGGCCACCTCGCCGACCTCGACCCGGCCGTAGGCGCTCTTGGCGCCCACGCCCGCCTGGGCCGTGCCGACCGTGATGTCACCGGAGCCGGTGCTCAGCCGCAGCTCACCGGAGACCGAGCCGATCGTGATGTCGCCGTTGGACGTCTTGGCGACCGCCGTGCCGTCGATCTCGCGGACCCTGATGTCGCCGTTGGTCGTGGTGACCTCGGTGTGGCCGAGGGTGCGCCGTACCGAGACGTCGCCGTCCTGGGTCCTGAGCTGGAGCCGGCCCGTCTCGTCGAGCCGGACGTCGCCCGCCGAGATGACGAGCCGGGTGTCGCCCAGCCGCCCGGTGCCGTGGACGTCCGCCGTGGCCTCGACGTCGAGGCGGGAGCCGCTCGGCAACTGGATCCTGACCTCGACCGAGCCGCTCCAGCCGAACCACCGGTTCTTCTTCTGCCTGGGCGTCTTCACGTGGAGTTCGCCGCGTGAGTACTCGACCTGGGTGAGCCGCGCGGCCGCCAGGTCGTCGTCGTCGTCGGGATCCTCGGCCACGACCTCGACGACGGTGTCCGGGCGGTCGCTCGCCTGGACGGAGACCCGGCCTGCGGGGACCGCGACCAACGCGGAGACGGGCTCCGGAGTGTCGAACACGTGCATGATGCTTCATCTCCTGTCGATGCGGTCTAGCGAACCCAGCCTGAGTAGCGCTTGCCGCCCCCGCTGGTCCCGCTCACCCGCGCGCGGCGGCTTTGGTCGGAGTCGGGGGTGAGGGCGGCGGACACCGCCCGCGAGAGCCAGGCGTTGACCGAGAGCGACTCGCGCTCGGCGGCCTCCTCGATGCGGCGCTTGAGGTGGTCCGGCACCCTCAGTGAGATCCGCGACGTGCCACCCTCCTCGCCCTCGGGCGCCACCGTTGACGCCACTGGTGACGTCACCGGTGGCGTCATGGCGGGTGGCAGTTCGGGCGCGGTGGTGTCGGGCATCGGCATCGAGACGACGAAGTCGGGGTCGCGCCCGCGCAGCCGTACGTCGACCGAGCCGGGGGCCAGGTCACGGGTGATCTCGTCGGTGGCGGCGGACAGGGCCTCCAGCAGGGTGAGCCGGGCGGCCGCGTCCAGCGAGGCGGCCAGCCGTTCGGCGACGGCCCTGGCCTCCTCGCCCGCGGCGGCGGCGGCGACGGCCAGCTCGCGGCGAAGGTACTCGACATACGGCGCTAGGTCCATGACGCCATAATGGCGCCTAAGTGGCGCCATGGCAAGAGGGGTGGCGTCAATACGACGGCGGAGGGCGGCTGGGCCGCGACGGAGTCAGCAGTTCGTCTTGACGGGAACGACGGCGTCCACCAGATAGCGGTCGATGTGTGCGCGGGCGCACGCGTTGTACTGGTGCAGGGTGTGGCCCGGCCCGTCCTGCGTGATCGTCGCGCTGCCCGGCACCTGGGCGATCACCCGCCCGGTCGCGTCGGACTCGTTCCAGGCGCCCGCGCCGAGCAGCGGCGGCAGGTTCGCGGGCAGCGGCTGCGGCGGGTTGGTGACCTTGGTCGGCCAGCCGACGCACCCCAGCATCCCGCCGACCGCCCCGATCCCCATCGCGCCCGTGTTCGGCGCCAGCTTGGCCAGCCTCGTGTACTGCGCCGCCATCTCCTTACGGCTGTCCGGGCGCGGGATCTCCGCGCACTCCGTCACCCCCGGCAGCAGCCCGTGGTAAGAACTCGTCCACCCCTCAGGACGGAACCCGGAGGAGTCGCCCGCCAGCCCGTCGCGCACGGCCGCCTTCAGCGTCGCCCACGCCGCGCCGCCGCGCCTGGCCAGCCCGATACCCCAGGCCCGCAGATCCTCGCCCCGGTAGGCGACGCCGGGGAACTTCCGCGCCGGGATCTCCGCCCGGTCGGCCTCGGCCAGCAACCTGCGCCAGTCGCGTTCGGCGCCACCGCCTGCCCAGCTGAAATAGCGGTCCATGGACGCCTCGTTGTCGCGGGCCAGTTCCTCGGTCTCAGCCTCCCAGCCCTTCGCCGGGCTGTGGCTGGAGGTGCCGTCGAGGACCATCGTCCGGACGGTCCCCGGCCCGCCGCGTCGGACCACGGGCCGTTTCCGGCGGCCCGCGGTCCGACCCGGGGATGTCAGCCCACGGTACGACGCAGTGCGTCACCCGTCAGCGAGCCCTGGAAGGCGAGCAGGTCGGCGGGGGTGCCGGTGAAGACGATCTCGCCGCCGTTCTTGCCGCCGTCGGGGCCGAGGTCGATGATCCAGTCGGCGTTCATGATCACGTCGAGGTTGTGCTCGATGACCACGACCGTGTTGCCCTGGTCGACCAGCCGGTCCATCAGCCCGAGCAGCGTGCTCACGTCCGACATGTGCAGGCCCGTGGTCGGCTCGTCCAGGACGTACACACTGCCGGTGCGCTGGAGCTGGGTGGCCAGCTTGATGCGCTGCCGCTCGCCGCCGGACAGGCTGCTGAGCGACTGGCCGAGGCTGAGATAGTCGAGGCCCACGTCGTTGAGCGCCCGCAGCTTGGGCCGCAGTGCCTTCTCCGTGAAGAAGTCGACCGCCACCTCGGCGGGCATCTCCAGGACGTCGGCGATCGACTTGCCGCGCAGCGTGTGCGCGAGCACCTCCTCCTTGAAGCGGCGGCCATCGCAGTCGTCGCAGTGGGTCGTCACCGGGTCCATGTACGCGACCTCGGTGATGATCACGCCTCGGCCCTGGCAGCCCTCGCAGGCTCCGGCGGAGTTGAAGCTGAACAGGCCCGGCGCGACCCCGTTGGCCTTGGCGAACAACTGCCTGATGCCGTCCATGACCCCGATGTAGGTGGACGGCGTCGAGCGGGCGGAGGCCCCGATCGCCGACTGGTCGACGAAGACCGAGTCGGGGTAGGTGCGCATGAAGACGTCGGCGATCAGGCTGGACTTGCCGGAGCCCGCCACGCCGGTCACCGCCGTGAGCACCCCGGTCGGCACGCTCACCGAGACGTTCTTCAGGTTGTGCAGGTCGGCGTTCTCGATCGGCAGCTTGCCGTCGGCCGTGCGCACGTCCGTCTTCAACGTCCCCGTACGGCGCAGCCCCGCCCCCGTCCGCGTGTCGGCCTGCCGCAGGTCCGCCACGCTGCCCTCGAAGACGATCTGCCCGCCGTGCGCGCCCGCCCCCGGGCCCACGTCCACGATGTGGTCGGCGACCTCGATGACGTCCGGGTCGTGCTCGACGACCAGCACCGTGTTGCCCTGGTCGCGCAGCGCCCGCAGCAGGTTGTTGAGCCTGCCGACGTCGCGCGGGTGCAGACCGGTGCTCGGCTCGTCGAAGATGTACGTCACGCCGATGAGCGTGCTGCCGAGGTGCTTGACCAGCTTGAGCCGCTGGCCCTCACCGCCGGACAGCGTGGCCGTCGGCCGGTCGAGGCTGAGGTAGCCGAGCCCGATGTCGGCCACCCGCTCCAGGGCGATCCTGGCGTTGTCGGCGAGCGGGGTGCCGAGCCCTGCCAGCACCTCGATCAGGTCGGTGACCTGCATGCGGGCGAATTCGGCGATGTTGCGCCCGGCGATGCGCGGAGCCAGCGCCTCCTGGCTGAGCCGCGCGCCCTCGCACAGCGTGCAGATGCCCTCGGTGATGAACGGCTTGACCGCCTCGCGGGTCTTCTCGCTGGTCTCGCGCTTGAGCTTGGTGCGCACGAAGCCGGTGACCAGTCCCTCGTACGTCATGTTGAACATGCCGCCGACCGAGACCTTGCCGCTGCCGTGGAGGAGTTCGTGCTCCTCCTCGGGCGTGTAGTCCTGGATCTTCTTGTCCGCGTCGAGCTTCTCGTGCGAGGCGTACATCTGCCAGGACACGCTGCCGACCTTGAAGCCGGGCATGAGGATCGCGCCCTCGTTGAGCGACTTCGTCCGGTCGATCATCAGTTCGGGCACGGGCTGGACGGCGCGCCCGATGCCGTCGCACTCCGGGCACATGCCCTTGGGGTCGTTGAAGGAGAACAGGTTGACCGGCAGGCCGCTCTCGCGCGAGAACAGCCCTCTGATCTGCGGCATGATGTCGGTCATCGTGCCGACGGTCGAGCGGGCGTTGCCGCTGACCGGCTTCTGGTCGACGATGACGGGCGTGGTCAGCCCGCTGATGGCGTCGGCGTAGGGCCGCTCGTACTTGGGCAGGAAGTTGCGGATGAACCAGCTGAAGGTGCCGTAGAGCTGGCGCTGGGCTTCGACGGCGATCGTGTCGAAGACGATCGAGGACTTGCCGGAGCCGGACACTCCGGTGAATACTGTGATCTTGTTCTTGGGGATCTCCAGGGAGACGTCCTTGAGGTTGTGCTCCCTGGCCCCGTTGATGCTGATCGTGCCGCCCACCGCGATCTTTTCCCCCTTTGTCGAAGGCAACAGCCGACCAGCCTAGCCGCTGCCTCCGACAAAACGGGCAAACTATTTCGAGGTGCCGGCCCCCAGCGAACGGCGCAGGAAGTCCACCTGGAACAGCAACATGTTCTCCGCCACGACCTCCTGCGGCGTCATGTGCGTCACCCCCGACAGCGGCAGCACACTGTGCCGACGGCCTGCCGCGAGCAGCGCGGACGACAGCCGCAGCGTGTGGGCCGCCACCACGTTGTCGTCGGCCAGCCCGTGGATCAGCAGCAGCGGACGCTCCTCCCCTTCGGTCTCGACCGACAGCGACGAACGGTCGTAGACGTCGGGCTGCTCGTCCGGGTGCCCGAGGTACCGCTCGCTGTAGGCCGTGTCGTACAACCGCCAGTCCGTCACCGGCGCCCCGGCGACCGCCGCGTGGAAGACGTCCGGCCTGCGCAGCACCGCCAGCGCCGCCAGATAGCCGCCGAACGACCAGCCCCTGATCGCCACCCGCGACAGGTCGAGGTCGGCGGCGTACTGCTCGGCCACCCCGTGCAGCGCGTCCACCTGGTCGTCGAGGATCGGGCCCGCCAGGTCGTCACGCACCGCCCGCTCGAAGGCCGGGCCCCGGCCCGGCGTGCCCCGGCCGTCGGCGATCACCACGGCGAAGCCCTGCTCGGCGAACCACTGCGCCTCCAGGTAGGAGCCGTGGCGCGAGAGCACCCGCTGGGCGTGCGGGCCACCGTACGGGTCCATGAGGACGGGCAGCGGACCGGAGCCCGACTCGTACCACGACGGCAGCACCACCGCCGTCGACAGCTCGCGGCGACCGGAACGGCCCAGCGAGACCCGCAGGTCGAGACCCGGACGCTCGGCCAGCGACGGGATCGGCACCGCCGTCCCGTCCCGCCTGACCACGGTCGTCGAGACGCCCTCGTTGTCGAGCGTCTGCTCGCTCAGCACGCCCACCCCGCCCGACATACGCCCGGAGAACACCCCGGACCTGGTCGAGACCGGCAGCAGTGAGTGCCCGTCGTACGTCCACAACTGGATCTCGCTCGGGTCGCCGCCGCTCGCCCGGAACAGCACGCTGTCATGGTCGACGTCGAGCACGTTACGCACATGCAGCGTCGGCGGCGTCACCGGCCGGTCGCCCACGAACAGGCGGTTGCCGCCGTCCGCCTGCGCGACCCACACCAGCGAGCCGTCGTCCAGGTGGGCGGGCACCCCGCCGAACACGTCCACCCACGCCGGGTCGGTGTCCTCGCGGACCAGCGTGGACGCCCCGGTCAGCGGATCGACGGAGAACAGCCGCGCCGCCTTCTGGTCACGGGGCATGGTCACGATCGACAGCGCGTGGGAGTCCCACCCGGCCGCCGACAGGTACTCGTCCTCGAACGGCACGGCCACCCGCGAGCCGTCCAGGCCGAGCACGAACAGCTCGACCCGCGCGTTCGGCGTGCCCGCCGCCGGGTAACGCTGCTCGGCCGCCGCCCGCGACGGGTTGGCCGGGTCGGCGATGTACCACGTGTGCACCGGCTCCTCGTCGGCCCGCTCGACCAGCAGCCGGTCGCTCGTCGGCGCCCACCAGTAGCCGCGCATGCGGTCGAGCTCCTCGGCGGCGATGAACTCGGCCAGGCCGTACGTGACCGTGGGGGACTCGGGACTCGCCAGCACGCGGTCGCGGCCTGCGGCCAGGTCGTGCACGTGCAGGGCGCCGCGCGTCACGTACGCGAGCGTGCGGCCGTCGGGGGACAGGCGCGGATCGACGACCGGACCCGCCGTCTCGATCCTGCGCGTCACGCCGTCGGCCAGCTCGGTGATGTACAGGCCGCCGGACAGGGCGAAGGCCGCCAGCCGCGCCTGGCGGTCGGTGGAGTAGGCGACCACGCCGCCCGCCTGCTCACGGCTGCGCTCGCGGCGGGCGCGCTCCTCGGGCGGCAGGTCCTCCTCGCCGGCGTCGAGCTTGCGCGGATCCACGACCAGGCGCTCGACGTGGGTCTCGGTGTCGAGCTCCCACAGGCAGGTCACCGGGTCGAGGCCGGACTGGGTCCGCAGGAAGAGCACCCTCGCGCCGTCGGGGGAGATCGTGAAGCCTCTGGGGACACCCAGGGTGAACCGGCGGGTCCTGGCCGACAGACGGGGAAAGCTCTCACTCATACCCCACATCCTGCCAGTACGCTCGAACACTATGACAGACCGGCGGCTCCTCCTCGTTCACGCTCACCCGGACGATGAAACGATCAACACCGGTGCCACCATGGCCAGGTATGCCGCCCAGGGCGCGCACGTCACGCTGGTGACCTGCACGCTGGGTGAGGAGGGCGAGGTGATCCCGTCCGAACTGGCCCACCTTGAAGGCGGACCCGGTCTGGGCCCTCATCGCATGGGCGAACTGGCTGCCTCCTTGGAGATCCTGGGCGTCGCGGACCACCGCTATCTCGGCGGCGCCGGCCGCTTTCGCGACTCCGGGATGATGGGCTCGCCGTCGAACGAGCACCCGGAAGCCTTCTGGCGGGCGCCCGTGGACACGGCCGCCGCCCTCCTGGCCGAGGTGATCGACGAGGTCCGGCCGCAGGTGCTGGTCACCTACGACGACTTCGGTTACTACGGGCATCCTGACCACATCCAGGCGCATCGGGTGGCCGTCCGGGCGGTGGAGCTCGCTTCGTGGCAGGTGGCCAAGTTCTACCTGGTCGCGACGGCGGAGTCGGTCATGCGGCGGGCCACCGAGGGGCTGCGCGCGTCCGGGACGTTCACCGCCGAGGACCTCACCTTCGGCACCCCCGACGCGGACATCACCACGGAGATCGACGGGCGGGCGTGGCTCGGCGCCAAGCTCGACGCGATGCGCGCCCAGCCGACGCAGCTCACCGTGCGGGAGCCGTACTTCGCGCTGTCCTCCGGGATCGGGCAGGTGGTGTCGGGGGTGGAGCACTTCGTGCTGCACCGGGGGGAGCGGGGGCGGGCCGTGCCGGGGGTGCCGGTGGAGGACGGCGGGCTCGGCGAGCCGTACACCCGCGAGAACGACCTGTTCGCCGGGATCGACTAACCTCGTACGCCATGGAGCAGTCGGCGCTGGGCGGGGCGGCCTACGGCATGTTGTTCGTGCTCGGGCTGGTGATGGGCCTGGTGGGCGGCTTCACGCAGGCCTGGTACGTGGGGACGGTGCCGGTGGCGGCGGTCGCGTGGGTGCTGGTGCTGTTCGGGGCCTGCCTGGGGGCCGGCAAGCTGATGAAGGGCAAGCTGGGGGCGGGGGTCGTCGGCGGGGGGTGGCTGGTGGTCTCGACGGTGTTCTCGCTCCAGGGGTCGGCGGGGGACATCGTGATCGCGGGCGACTCGGCCGGATACATCTACCTCTACGGCGGGTTGGTGGCGGTGGTGGCGGCCTTCCTGATGTCGCCGTCATCGCCGCGCTCCGGCTCGTGGCTGCTGTCGTGAGCCTCTCTCCCAAGACATAGCGCCCGTCAGGGCGCAGGGTCCTGACGGCGCCAAGGCACAGGGCCTGTGACGGCGCCGAAGCACAGGCCCTGTGACGGCGAAGCCCTCCTGACCGCCACCCGCCGCACTCCGGCTGACGGCCTCCAGGAACACGCTCCTCCCCGCTCTTGTGCCCGCCGTGACGCCGCCCTGCCTACCCGGGGCCGTGGCCCGCGCCGGCCACCGTAAGACGGCGCCGAACACCACCGACCAACGTCTCGCCGCGCGGCGCCGGGTAACCCCGTGGGGCGGCTCAGAGGGACTGCGGCAGGGGGCGGCTGAGGTAAGGCCGCCCCCTGGTGGTCAGGGTGTGGCAGGGCAGGTCGGCGGGGTGGTCGCCTGGCCGGAGTAGAGCTGATCGGCGGGTGCCTGGTCGCTCGGAAGCGCAGGCGGTGGCGGTGGCGGGGTGTCGGTCGGTGCCGGGAGGAGGTGTGCGCCAACCGGCGGTGTGGCGGCCTGCGGCGTGGTGTTCGTGGGGTCGGGGGAGGGGGCCACAGCGGCCGTCGGTGGCGTCGGTGCGGGCCGGCACGTCACAGTGACCGTCGGAGTCACTGTCGAAGTCACCGTCATCGTCGGAGTGACGAATACGGTCTCTCTCAAAGTCACCGGTACCGTCACCGGGGGCGGTGTGGTCGTCGTCGTCACCGTGGACTGGTTGGTGACGGTCGCCGTCGAGCGGACGGTCGCGGTCGACGTGGCCGTCGCCGTCGTCGTCGCGGTCGCCGTCGTCGAGCTGGTGACCGTCGAGGTGGCCCGGTTCGCCGGTGTGGCCGTCACCGTCCGGGTCGGCCACGGCAGTACCTTGACCTTCACCGTCGGCTTGCCGCGTGTCTTGTACGTGCCCTTCCCGAGCCGCTTGCTCGTCTGGCCCGCCCCGGTCGTCACCGGCAGCTCCGCCGTACTCGTCCGGCACGACTTGCCCCGGCACACCCGCTGCTTGACCGTGAACCTGGCGGCACCGCCATACCTCACCCGTACATCGAGGTACGACACGCCCTTCTTCTTGACGACCTTGGCCGTCGCGGTGTACTTCCCCACTGTGGGAGTCGGGGTGCTGGAGGAGGCCGGTAACGCCAGCCGGGCACCGACGAGGTGGCTGGTGTCGCTCATCGGGTCGGAGGCCGACGTCTGCGTGATCGCGACGCCGCCGACCGTGGCGAGCCCCAGTGTTCCGACTACCGCAGTCAGGATGGCGAGTCTCATAATCCTGCTCTTGTAGGAGATTTCAGGACGTGGGCCATTATTCCTTCTTGTCAAGAATGGTCAATCTATGGGAACTGCCTACCGCCTCCGGCAGGTCGTGAACCTGGTCAGCCTGGCGACCCCGCTCGGCCTTCTCGTCGCCCTCGTCGGTGGCGCCACCCGCAGCCCCGGCCCCGACGGGCTCATTCTCGCCTACGGCTACCGCTACCGCTTCCCCGTCGCCGGGGCCTTCACCGTCGGCAACGTCGTCCTCACCCGCCACCACCACCTCGACGACCGCCTGATCAGGCACGAGGCCCGCCACGCCACCCAATGGGCCTGCTGCGCGGGCCTGCCCATGCTTCCCCTCTACCTGCTCGCCATGCTCGTCTCCGTCGCGGTCTGCGGCCACCAGGCCGCCTACAACGTCTTCGAACGCCTGGCCGACCTGGACGACGGCGGCTATCCGCACGTCCCGCCCAGGTGGAGAAAGGCCGCAACGGGGGACAAAAAGGAGTGACCGGTCGATTACACAGTGCAGGGGGTAGCTCATGACGCGGGCCGCGCCGGCACCGTACCGGCCTGAGGACTTCCGTGACCGCCTCACGGCGCCGCTGCCCGAGTTCCGCGAACTGCTGAGCGTCGCCTGGCACGGGGGCTTCCGCCCCGACATCGGCGACGCCGACCGCATCCCGGTACTGCGCGGCGGCGGCCTGCCCAGGGCCGCCCTGGGGGAGACCCTGCTCACCTGGGTCGGGCACTCCAGCTTCGTGGTGCAGATCGGCGGCCTGACCGTCCTGACCGACCCGGTGTGGTCGCGGCGCATCCCGGGTATCCGGCAGCGGCTGACCCCGCCGGGCGTCGCCTGGAGCGACCTGCCCCGCGTCGACGCCGTCGTGATCAGCCACAACCACTACGACCACCTCGACGCCCCGACGATCCGGCGGCTGCCCAGAACGACCGCCTGCCTGGTGCCCGCCAAGCTGGGCGCCTGGTTCACCCGGCGCGGATTCACCGACGTACGCGAACTCGACTGGTGGGAGTCCACGGTGGTGGGCGGCGTCGGGTTCGACTTCGTGCCCGCCCACCACTGGAGCAGGCGCACCCCCTGGGACACCTGCAAGACCCTGTGGGGCGGCTGGGTGATCGGCGGCTCGGTGTACTTCGCGGGCGACACCGCCTACGGCGAACGGCTGGCGCAGATCGGTGAACGCCACCCGGGCCTGGACGTGGCGCTCATGCCCGTGGGCGCGTACGAGCCCAACTGGTTCATGCGGGCCGCGCACGTCAGCCCGGCCGAGGCCGTCCAGGGCTGCCTCGACACGGGTGCGAGACGCATGGCGACCATGCACTGGGGCACCTTCGTGCTGTCCGCCGAGCCGTTGCTCGCGCCCGTCGAGGAGACCAGGGACGCCTGGCGGCGCCACGGTCTCCCCCGCGAGGACCTGTGGGACCTCGCCGTGGGGGAGACCCGCTCGCTAGGGCCGTAGCACGAGCTTGTGGACGCGCTCTCCGGCCATCGGCAGCATCCGGCCCTCGGCCCAAAGCGCCGCCTGGTCCCAGTAGTTCGGGTGGAAGGCGTGGCCGGAGGCGCCGGTCAGATTGATCCACTGCGACTTGGACAGATCGGACAGGTCCGCGACCATGCGCATCGACGGGACCGCGTTGATCTCGTAGCCCTTCTTGGCGTTCCAGCCGTTGGCGTTGACCGCGTCCTTGCCGCCGGGGGCGGCGAACGGTCCCCGGTTGAACAGCCACTCCACGGGGCCGATGCCGGAGGTGCCGAAGGTGGCGTTCGTGAGCGTGAGCGTGTGCAGGTCGCCCCAGCGCCAGGACTTCACGTCGGAGCCGAGCCGGTCGGCGAGTTCGCCGTACGCACTGGCCATCGCCTGCCGTAGCACGTCGTCGCGGGTCTCGATGATCCCCTCGGTACGCGTGTCGTCCCAGAACGGGTCGGCCGGTTCGTCCAGCAGGCCGGCCACGACCTCGTACCAGCGGTCGCCGCCCGCCGGCCTGGCCGCCTCCGGCAGGTCGTCGTCGAACAGGCCCTTGAGCAGATGGCGCCAGACGGCGTTGAAGTACGCCGAGGGCGCGGAGCCCACGTCCTGGGCGCCGTCCCAGTCCTTGAGCAGGTCGCGCGCCTTGGCGCTCGGGCCCGCCAGCGGCACCTTCGCCAGCGCGGGCACCAGCGTCCTGGCGAAGCCGTTGCGGGTGTCGCGCTGGATCTCCGACATGGTGGCGGCGGTGACCTTGCCCTTCTGGATCTCCTGGTCGAGGCGGTCGAGGATGCGCTGGGAGCGGTAACCGTACGCCCAGTCCTTGGTCAGGAGGGGGCCGTAGGCGGCCGGGTTGATCACCGCGTTGTTGGCGGTGACGATGAAGCCCTCGGGCGGGTTCGTGACCGTGGGGAGCTGGTCGAAGGGGATCGGCTGCTCCTGCCAGTCGTGCTCGCCGGTCCAGCCGGGCACCGGCCAGGTGCCGTCGCCCTTCGACCTGACGGGGATGCGGCCGGGCGCCTGGTAGCCGATGCGGCCGCCGGTGTCGGCGTACACGAGGTTCTGGGCGGGGACCTCGAACAGGGAGGCGGCCGACTGGAACTCGTCCCAGTTCGACGCCCGGTTGAGCTCGAAGATCGCATCAGCGGTACGGCCCGGCGTCAGCGCGGTCCACTGCAGTGCGACGGCGGTGGCCTCGCCCGTGGGCTTGACGGCGTCCATGACCTCGTTGACGAGCGGCCCGTGCCTGGTCGTGCGGACCGTGATCGTCACCGGCTGCCCGCCCGCCACCTTGATCTGCTCCTGGCGGGTGGTGAGTTTCTCCCACGAGCCCCGGTACAGGTACGTGTCGTCCTTGACCTGCTCAAGGAACAGGTCGGAGACGTCTGGGGCGAGGTTGGTGAACCCCCACGCGATCTTGTCGTTCTGTCCGATGATCACGCCGGGGACGCCGGAGAAGGAGAAGCCGGTGACGTCGAACGCGCACTCGTCGCTCTTCTTGCGGCAGTGCAGCCCGGTCTGGTACCAGACGGACGGCATCGAGGGCGCCAGGTGCGGGTCGTTGGCCAGCAGCGGCTTGCCCGAGGCGGTGTGCTCGCCGGAGACGACCCACGAGTTGGAGCCGATGCCGTCGCCGGAGCCGAGTGTGCTGGGGACGGCGTCGAAGGCGGCCGCGGCCTGGGTGAGCGCCCGGGTGCCGGTGGCGGGCCGGGGCTCGGCCCGCTCGTCGAAGCGGTCGCCGGACACGGTGCCCCGGGTGACGATCGGCTGGTGCTTGCCGAAGGGGTAGCCGGGGTAGAGCTGCTCGACGCGTTCCCTCGGCAGCTTGGTCGCCGCGAGGGCGCGGTCGATCTCGTCCTCCATGTTGGAGCGCAGGTCCCAGGCCATGGCCTTGAGCCAGGCGACGGAGTCGAGCGGGGTCCAGGGCTCGGGGCGGTAGCCGGAGTTCTGGAGCTTGAGCACGGAGTATTCGAGGCTGCGCTGGGAGGCGTCCGGGTTGGCCTTGAGCCACTCGTTGACGCCTCGGGCGTAGGCGTCGAGGTAGCCGCGGGTGCGCTCATTGAGCATCGCCAGCTCCTGCTCGGCGACGCGACGCCAGCCCATGGTCCTGATGGCCTTGTCGTTGTCGAGGGTGCTCGCGCCGAACATCTCGGACAGGCGCCCGGCGGTCACGTGCCGCCGGAAGTCCATCTCCCAGAAACGGTCCTGCGCGTGGACGTACCCCTGGGCGAGGAAGAGGTCTGCGGCCCGGTCAGCGTAGATCTGCGGAATTCCCGCTTTATCACGATAAATCTCCACATTTCCGGACAGCCCGGGGACCTGCAGCTCACCCTCCACCTGCGGGAACGACTGCCGCACGATCACCACCACGACGGCCGCCAGCACCGCCACCAGCGCCACCAGCACGGTGAGCACCCGCGCCGACCACCTGACGGGCCCCGGCAGCCACGCGAACGGCCTCAACCTCACAGTCGACCTCCCTCTCCGCGCCCCAGTCTGGCAGCGCTCCGGACCGGCTCGATCCAGTCCGTCCCTCGGTGGGTTAGAGCCCTCCGCCGAGGTCCGGGTTTGACGAATCATCCATTACGGTCCCCCACGCCCACGCCCCCCGCCGTCCCGCTCCCGGCCTCTCCGGCGACACTCGCCGACGCTCCCACCGCCCCCGACGAGCGCCCGGAACGCCCCTCCCGCGCCCAGAGGGCAACCTGGGTGCAACGTCACAGGGCATATGGTGCGCACAGGTGCCCGCACCCACGTCCCCGCAGCGGATGCCGGGCGCCCGGGGGCGGACGGTGCCTGCCATGCCGTCCGCCCACCTCTGCTCCTGACTGAACGACCAGCCAGCATAACCCGCACGGCACCCGCCAGAACACCGAGACCGGCCGAGCGTCCGCCCGAGCCGCCCTGTGGGTCGGCCCCGTGTGTCGGCCCCTGTGTTGCCCCCCGTGTCGGCCCTTTGTGTCGGCTCAGCGCTTGCCGATCTCCACCGGCAGATCCAGCCCCAGCACCCGGTCCAGGTGCAGGAACGACTCCAGCTTCGCCCCCGCCGCCACCTCGGGATCCCGTTCGAGCTCCTGCAGTTCCCGTAGCGCCCCCGGCGTGTCGAGGTCCTCCTCGACGGCGGTCAGCACCCGCTCCACCCGTTCCCGCGCCATCGGCGCGCTGGGCGACTCCGCCCAGTCCGCGACCCGCGCCCGCCATCGTCGCAGCGCCGTGTCGGCCGCCTGGAGCTCGTCCCAGCCCAACGCGGCAGGTTCCCGGTAGTGGCGCTCAAGCATGGCCATCCGCAGCGCGAGTGGATCGAGCCCGGCCGCCTCGCCCCCCTCGACCGCCACCCCCTCGACCAGCATCGGCGCGACCAGCAGCCGGTGCTCGGACTCGACCCGCCCAGCCTCTGCGGCCGACCCGGCGGAGCCGAACGAGACGACAAGCGCCCCCTCGGAATCGGACACGCCGGAATCAGGAAGGCCGGAGCCGGGAGGCCCAGGGGTCGTGGAGTCGGCGGGACGGATGTTGAGTGCGGCGCACTCGCCCAGGAAACCGTCCTCCAGCGCGGGGCCGGTCGTGAAGACCCGCACCCGCCGTACTTCGAGCACCCGCCGGATCAGATCGGGCAGCAGCGCGGCGCGCAGCCCCCGGACCCCGTGCGAGCGCATCCGCACCACGCCGGACGCCGCGACGGGCTCCAGCCTGCCGGTCCGCGTGTCGTGGAGGCGCAGCATACGTCCGAGCTTAGGCGCTCAGACCCCGAACAACGCTCACGCACCGAAGAACGCTCAGACCCCGAGGAAGCCGAGGATGTCACGGTCGCCACGCTCGCGCAGCCGGTTGATCACCTCGTCGGGCGTGGCCGTCTCGGGCAGTCCGATGCGGGCGCCGATCAGGTGCAGCGCCTCCGCCTCGGAGTTGACCGGAGCGGTGTAACCGATCAGGTGCATCGCCCGCCCGATCGGCGACAGCGCCGGATTGGCGGCGGGCAGGTGGCGGGTGAGCAGTTCGCCCCCGTCGGAGACGGTGAGGAAGACGTGGTCGCCCTCCGACGCCTTGAAGTCGGTCAGCACGTTGCGGATCGAACCCATGGTCGGCTGGTTGTGCCAGCTCACCACCACGTCACCGGAGGTCGTCGCGGCCGTGAGCTGCCCGCCGGGTGCCATGCCGAGATAGGCGGCGAACCCGGTCGGCAGCGGCGACCCGGACCCTCGAAGGTGCTCGGCGCCGATGTCGACGCGGTGCCACCAGCGCCCGTCGCGGCTGCGGAAGCTGCGCCGTGTCTCGGAGACGTCCTTGCGCGGCTGGTACGGCTCGACCACCTCGCCGGGCTGCGCGGTGCCGGCGACGCGGATCCAGCCGCGCTGGGTGCGCTCGAAGCCGGGCCCTCCGGCGTACGCGCGCACCGAGCTTTCGCTGACGTCGTACTTGCCGGTCAGCGAGCTGACGACGGTGCTGACCGAGGCTTCGCCGCCGGCCCGCTCGATCTCGCGGACGATCATCTCGCGGATGCCGAGGTACTCGTCGCCGCCCCAGCGGGTCAGGCCGTACTTGTTGCGGTCGAGACGCAGGAAACGGCGGTCGGCGGTGAGCTGGTTGCGGATGCCGACCAGGCTGTAGTCCTCGCCGATGCGCTCCTGGATCTCCTCGGGCGACAGCGGCTTGCCCGCGACCGCCAGCACGGCCTCGGCCTTGTCGTTGACGCTGCGCGGCCACGGCACCACGTACTGGTCGAGGACGCGCAGGTTGGGCACGGCGACGATCCAGTGTTCCGCGACGTCCTCGCGCACGCCGAGCTGGGTGACCATGGCGGCCCCCTCCGCCATCGGGCGGGGCCCGTCGGCGAACAGTTGCCTGGTCTTCTCGCGCAGGTCGTCCGCGCCGCCGGCGACGAGCCAGCCGTCCACCTGCTCGTACCCGGTGAGCAGGGTGCGGACGAACCGCCACGCGGGAATGCCGAGCGTGCCGAGGTCGGCGCGGTGCCATGGGACGGCGGCGGCGAGGTCGTCGGCCGG
>NZ_BAAAHQ010000046.1:50750-180456 GCF_039525605.1 Nonomuraea longicatena
CCGCCCCCGCAGCCAGCCCACATGCGCGACCAGCGCGGCCGCCTCCGGCCCGCCGAGCCAGGCTTCGACGTGGTCGCGCAGGTCGCGCTCGATCTGCCTGATGCGCTCGCGGGTCACGGAGAAGCGCTGGGCGAGTTCGTCCAGTGTGACCCGCTGCGAGGCGTACAGGCGGTCGCGGGCGATGGCCCGCTGCCGCTCGTCGAGCGCGCCGAACAGGCCGTCGACGATCTCGGGGATCGGGCGTTCCGGCCCCGCCGCCTGCTGGACCGCACCGGCCGCCGGCCCCGTGAGCCGCTCGAACACGCCGGCGAACAGCTTCTGGACGACGTCCTTGCCCAGGGACTCGGGGGTGCGCTCGCTCTCGGCGGGGTCGGAGAAGCGCAGCAGCGGCAGGATGTCGCCGAGGGCGAGGTGCCCCCAGAAGGCGACGGAGAGGTCGGCCAGGTCGCCCGCGACGGTCTGGGTGCCGGCGAGCGCGCAGGCGCGGTCGACCGGGATCGCGTGCCACCAGGCTTCCGGCAGTCGTGGCTCTTCCGCGATCGGCGCGATCTGGCTGGGAGAAGTCCAGCGCAGCGGGGGCGCTAGGTCGCTCAGGCTGAGGTTCATTGGGGTCCAACCGGCAATGGGAAGATATCCGCAGTTCAGACTATGTGATCAAAAGGCGAGAAAAGGGCTACCTCTCCCAGAATGGGAAATGTAGAGCATGGATCGGGCACGTGTGCAGGCCATGTAGAGAATGCCGCGCTCGCGCTGGAGGGCCCTGGCCCGGTGGGCGGGATCGTCCGGCAGCGGCTCCGGGACGACGCCCTCCGCCACCCCGACGAGCGCGACGCGGTCGAATTCCAGGCCCTTGAGATGGTGGAACGTCCCGACCGCCACCCCGAGGTCGCCCAGTGCCCGGCGGGCCGACCTGACGACGGGCATGGTGCGCGCGGCGACCGCGATCTCCTGTTCGGGCACTCCGTCGTCCAGCCATGACCGCACCGTAGCCGCCAGGGCCGACATCTCGGCCTCGGGAGAGTCGAAGGCCCGCACCGACGGCCGCTCGCCCGAGCGCTCCGCCCGCAGCCCCGACATCCCGGACATGCCCCTGACCAGGCCGTCCGTCGGACCGCCGCCGCGCAACCTGACGCCGAACGACAGCGTCTCCTGCGGCAGCCGGTGGGAGACCAGCAACGTGTGCTGGACCGCCGGGATGCCGACCGAGCCCAGCTCCACCCGCGTCCCCGTGATCCGCTGGTGCGGGTCGCCGACGATGAACAGGTCGTCCGGCGCACGCGGCACCGCCGCGCGCAGCAGCAGCCACTGCGCGGCGCTCACGTCCTGCGCCTCGTCCACGACCATGTGCCGGTACGGCTTGCGCCCCGGATCCCGCTCGTCGTCGAGGACGTCGTCGAGCAGGTCGCCCGTCTGCCGCGTCAGCAGCCGCAGCGCCTCCTCCGTCAACTCCTCCATCGAGCGCGCCGCGGGCCCCACGAGCGCGGGCCGCTTGCCCTCCGCGTCGGTGACGATGCGCAGGGCCAGCCGCTCGGCGTTGTCCACCTCGACCCGCTTGCGCACACCCTCGTCGGGCAGCAGTTCGTCCAGCCGGGCCGACAGCAGCTCGCACAGGCTCTGCGAGTACGTCACCAGCAGCACCGGCCCGGTGCCGTGCGCCGCCAGATGGGCCGCGCGGTGCAGGGCGAGCAGCGTCTTGCCGGTACCCGCGCCGCCGATCACCAGCACCGGCCGGTCGTACCTCGGCGTGCGCGCCAGCCGGTGCTGCGGCGGATGCAGGAACGTGCACCAGCCGGGCGCCGCCAGCACCCGTTTCAGCTCGGCGGCGTCACCGGCGAACGCCGCCCGGTCCGGGCTGCGGACCAGCGCCGCGTACAGGTCGCCCGGATCGACGTGGCCGGTGTCGCCGGGTACGGCGCGGCAGCCGTCCAGCTCCCGCCACGCCTCCGCCAGCGAGCCGCCCGCCGCGAGGACGGCCAGCGGCAGGTGCTGCGTGGGCGGCAGCAGGGGTTCGAGCGCGGCCACGTCCGCCTCGGTCGTGACCAGCCGGACCAGGGGCAGCAGCCGCACGTCTAGGCCGAGGGCGAGCAGGTCGCCGTCGCAGATCGGGTCGAACAGCCGTGCGGCGCCCGCCGAGCGCCGCAGCGCGGGCTCGACCCGGTCGAGCGCGTCGGCGTCCCATTCCTCCAGGACGCCGATGACGGGGTTGACGCCGAAACGGTGCCGCTGGGCGAAGGAGACGGCCTCCGGGTCGGGCAGCAGGGTGCGCAGCCAGTAGACCTCGCGCTGCCGTACCGCCACCGCCCGATGGCCTTCGGCCAGTCGCAGCGTGACCAGGCGGGAGTCGCGGGCGCCCCTGACCCGCTCGGGCCGGGGCGCGCCGTTCTCCGTCAGCAGGAACCTGCGCAGCGCGGTCACGGCGCTCTCACGCACCGGAGCGTCCAGTGCGCCGAGGTCCCGGGGGAGGTCGGGGCCGATCGCCAGCCTCGGCACGGCTCAGTCCAGGAGGCTGAGCAGGTCGCGGTCCCCGCGCTCGCGCAATCGGGCGAGCACCTCGCTCAGTCCGACGGGGCCGGTCATCCCGATCCGCGTCGCGATCACCCGCGCGGCCACGTCCAGCCCGGCGTCGGGGGCGGTGTAGCAGACGAGCCGCAGCGCCTTGGTGACCGGGTCGGCGCTCGGCGCCGCCATCGGCAGGTGCCTGGCCCGCAGCACCCCCTCGTCCGACAGGGTCAGGAACACGTGCCCGCCGACCTTGGCCCCGACGTCCGACAGCAGCCGCGACACCGACTCCAGGACCGGGCGGCCGTGCCAGCTCATCGTCAGCTCACCCGCCGCGCTCCGCACCGTGCGCGCCTCTCCCGGCGACAGGCCGAGGTAGGAGGCGAAGCCGGTCGGCAGCGCGCACTCGCCGCCCTCCAGGTGCTCGGGTGTGACGTCCACCCGCAAGTACCACCGCCCGTCCGGCTGCCGGAAGCAGCGCCTGGTCTGGGAGACGTCCTTGAGCGGCTGGTACGGCTTGCCCGACGCGTCGCCGTTCTGCTCGTTCTTCTCCGGCTGCTCGACCGGCAGCGGCTGCGGCGTGAACGCGCTGAACTGCGGTGGCCCGGCGGCGCCCACCGGTTCGGGGATGTGGATGGGCTCGGGGACCCGTACCGGCTCGGGGACCTGTACCGGCTCTGGCTCCGGCTCCGGCGGTTCGGCGGCCTGCCCGGGTTCGGCGCTCGGCGCGGGCGCCGCCGGGAGGTTCAGCGTCGCCTGCACGAACTGCCACGCCGGGACGTCCAGCGCGCGGATCACCCGACCGTGCCAGTCCGCGGCGGCGATCAGCTTCTCCCGGGCGGCGTCCGCGCCGAGCGTGGCGCGCAACTCGTCCAGATGCTCCCGGTACGGCGCCGCCTCCTCGTCGGCCAGCCACTGCCGTACCCTGGCGCGCAGCCGCGCCTCCGTGGTGACGATGTCGGCGGAGGTGACGGCGAAGAGCTTGGCGAGCTGCTCGGCGGCGGAGGGCTCGGCGGTGAACACCCGGTTCTGGGCGACGGCCCAGCTCCGGTCGTCGAGATCGGCGAACGCGGCCTCGACCAGCGCCAGCAGCGGATGGTCCGCCGCGACCGGTTCGGCGACGTCCTCGGACTCCGGTGTGTCGGCGGGCTCAGGCTCCGGCCGGGTGACGTCCTCGGACTCCGGTTCAGGGACCTCCGCCGCCTGTGGCCCGTCGGTGTCCTCGGCCTGTGGCCCGTCGGTGTCCTCGGCCTGTGGCTCGGCCACTGCCTCCGGCTCTGAGACCGCCTCGGACTTCAGCTCGGAGGCGGTCTCAGGCCGGGGCTGGGAACCGGCCTCGGCCTCCCACTCGGCCACGGCCTCAAGATCGGGCCCAGGCACGGGTTCCGGCTCGGCGACGGCTTCTTCCTCCGATGGGGGCTCCGCCAGGGCGACCGCCGCCAGAGCGGCCTGCGCGGTGGGACGTTTGCCGTCAGAGGCGCCCAGGGCCTCGACACCGGAGAGAGCACCACCGGAGGGCCCGGCATCCAGGACCCCGCTGTCCCGCGCCTCGGCGGCGAGCGCGCCGGATTCTTCGGACACCGAGGCTTCGGCGTCCAGCGCCTCGGCGTTCGGGGCCGAGCTCTCGGCGTCGGAGGGTGCGGCGTCGGAGGACGCGGCGCGCGCGGCTTCCCCAGCGGAGGCTTCTCGGTCCTCGACAGCCGAATCGGTCGGCTGGTCCAGGTCGGCGTCGTCCTTCGACGGGGCCTGTGCGGGCACCTGGACGGCCCTGTCCTCCGTAAAGGTCTCCACGGACGCCTGAGCGCTCCGCTCGGGCGTCTGGACGGCCTCCGCAGGCGTCTGAACGGCTTCCGCGGGAGACGGAGCGGCATCGGCGGGGATCACGGCGCCTTCCGCGGCCACTCGCGTGGCGCCCGCGCGTGCCACGGCGCTCGCGCGTGCCACGGCGCTCGCGCGTGCCACGGCGCTCGCGCGTTCCACGGTGCCGCCACGTTCCACGGTGCCGCCACGTTCCACGGTGCCCGCGCCGCCCGGTGCCAGCCGTACCAGGACTGCTGTGAACAGGACGTTGAGCACCGGCCGGGCGTGGATGAACGGCTGGTCCAGCAGTTCGCGCCCGGTCAGCGACAGCAGGCCGGGCCACGACCCGGCGCGGTCGAGGGCGATGGCCACCTGGGGTTCGTCGGCGTCGTCCGGATCGAGCACGTGGAGGGCGGGCAGCACGTCGCCGATCGCGGCGGCGGGCCACTGCTCGATGGCGATCTCCGTGAGCAGCTCACCCAGGCGCTCCGGGCCGATGGCGGCCAGGACCCGGGGCAGGGGCAGGCTGCGCCACCACGCCTCCGGCAGCTCGGGTTGCCCGCGAAGCAGTGTGATCGCGGACGCGTCGCTCCACCGCAGCGGTGGTACGAGGTCGCTCAAACAGAAATTCATCCCGTTCCGTTCACCAGCCCCTCACGCCGCCGTAGCGGTGCCGCCATCCTCACGCCCACGGAACAGACCATAGTCCGGCAAATCGCCCCCACGCATCATGGTCGGGTGGATCAGCGTCTGACAGCAGCGAAGCGTAGCCGCACGTAGTCGGCCATCCACCCCGTCTCCCTGCGAAGAGCCGGCGCGGCCAGTTCGTCGACGCGTCCGAGCAGGGGTGCGACGATCTCCGGCGGCAGCCCTTCGAGAACGGATCCGGCGAACATCCGCACCCAGTCCGAGGCACCTCCGGGACACTCGTCGAGCGGCGTGGGCCGGTCGAAGTACTCCAGGAGCCGGACGACGAAGCCCGCCTTCTCCAGCCGGGCGGCGTACTCGGCGGGCGTGGGGAAGTACCAGGGCAGGGAGGGCTCGCGCAGGCCGTACTCGCGCCACGCGGTGGACATCGCGGCGGTCAGCTCGGCGCAGTTGCCCGCGCCGCCCAGCTCGGCGACGAACCGCCCGCCGGGCACGAGGGCCGCGCGGACGTTGTCGATGACCCGGCCGGGGTCGCGGCTCATCCAGTGGAGCGCGGCGTTGGAGAAGACCGCGTCGTACGGCTGGGCGACGGTGAACTCGTGGCCGTCGCCGATGCCGAAGTCGAGGCCCGGGTAGCGGGCGAGCGCCTTCTCGATCATCGCGGGGGAGCCGTCGATCCCCAGCACCGAGGCCCCGTGCCTGGCGATCTCGGCGGTCAGCACCCCCGTGCCGCAGCCCAGGTCGAGCACCCGTTCGCCGGGCCGGGGGTCGAGCAGGCCGACCAGGGGCGCCCCCCTGGCCGAGACGTATCCGAAGCCGGTGTCGAAACCCCGGTGGTCCCACCGTTCCGGGCTCGGCGCGTCGTATCGCACGGCGATCAGCTCACAATCTCCGACAGCGGGCCCCCGTGGCCGTGTTGTCGGTCACTGTAGATGCTGACCGTCACTCATGACATATTTGCCACTTCACCATCAGCCCACGTTCTTCGCCCATTCCCTCTTCAAATAGGACTTGGCGGCGTCCGACTGCGGGATCGTGAGCATGATCGGCGGACCGGGCGCGACCGGCAGCTTGGCCGCCTGCTCGGTGTCGAGCGTGCCGCGCATGACCATCGCCTCACCCCTGGCGGGCCGCGCCCAGCCCTTCTGGATCAGGTTCTGGCCCTCGTCGGAGAACAGGAACTCCTCCCACAGCCGGGCGGCGGCGGGATGCGGGGCGTCCTTGCTGATCGCCTGCACGTAGTACGTGCCGAGCGCGGCGTCGCGCGGGATCGTCACCTTCCACGCCTCGGGGTCGGCGGCGGCCCTGGCCGCGTTGAGGTAGTCCCAGTCGAGCACCGTGTTGGCCTTGGCGACCTCGGTGTAACGCCCGCCCTGCTTGAGCTTGGCGAACAGGTCGATGCCCGCCTCCGGATGGGGGGCGCCCTGGCGCAGCGAGGCGGCCATCACGCCGCTGAAGGCGGCGGAGGCGCGCAGCGGGTCACCGGCCAGCGCGACCTTGTACTCCGGCTTGAGCAGATCGGAGAAGGAGGCGGGCGTGCCCACCTGGCGCGGGTCGTAGCCGATCGACATGTACCCGCCGTACCCGGCGTACCAGGCGCCCTTCGGGTCCTTCACGTGGTCGGGCAGGTCCTGCCAGCCCTGCACCTTGTACGGCGCGAAGCGGGCGGCGTTGGCGATGGCCACGTCCAGGCTCAGGTCGAAGACGTCCGGCTTGAGCTGGGCGGCGGCCGCGATGGCGCGGGCGCCGTTCGCGCCGGGTTCGTACTCGTTGACCTTGATCCCGTAGGTGTCGGAGAAGGTGTCGATGACCTCGCCGTAGTTGACCCAGTCGCGGGGGAGCGCGATGACGTTCAGCTCGCCCTCCTGCTTGGCGGCCTCGGCGAGCCTGTCCATGGTGGTGAAGCCGTCCTTGAGCGAGGCGGCCTTCACGTTGGGCGGCGGCAGCGGCTTCTCCACCGTGGTGGACGCGCCGCAACCGGCGCTCACGAGGATGGCGGCTGCGGCAGCGCAGGTACGTACTGTCACACAACGAATACTTACCGTTGCGTTCGCCCAGGTCGAGGAGGCGCGGCCGGGACAACGCGGCCCGCGACCAGTGACTCCTCGGCGATCTCCACGATCGTGCCGTCCCGTTTACGCACTCTGAGCACGCCGGACGTCCAGGACTCGAGAACGCCGACGGCGTCGCGGAAGCCTCCGGGAACCGTTCTGCGGGTCGTCACGCGGGCCCTGACGTCGGCCGGTGTGATCTTGATCACCAGGCGTCCGAGCACGAGTTTGCCACCCTCCGTTTCGGCCACTTGGCAAGCACGGCAATACTAGGGCTTAGCAAACCGCGGTCGGAGTCGTGCCATGGTGCGAAGAAGAAGGAGCTCGAGGTGACCTACGTCATCGCGCAGCCTTGCGTGGACGTCCTGGACAAGGCGTGCATCGAGGAGTGCCCCGTCGATTGCATCTACGAGGGCGAGCGGATGCTTTACATCCACCCCGACGAGTGCGTTGACTGCGGCGCGTGCGAGCCGGTGTGCCCCGTCGAGGCGATTTTCTACGAGGATGACCTTCCCGAGCAGTGGAAGGACTACTACAAGGCTAACGTTGACTTCTTCGAGGACCTCGGCTCGCCCGGCGGCGCCTCGAAGGTCGGCAAGATCGACAAGGACCACCCGGTGGTGGCCGCCCTCCCGCCGCAGGCCGAGGGCGACCACTAGCCTGACGCCGCGAGCCGAGCGGGCCACCTGCGGGTGTCGCCCGCTCTCTGGAGACCCGTGAAGAACCTGCCAGACTTCCCCTGGGACCGGCTGGAGCCGTACAAGGATCGCGCAGCCGCGCATCCCGACGGCATCGTCGACCTGTCGATCGGCACCCCCGTGGACCCGGTTCCCCCGCTGGTCAGGCAAGCGCTGGCGGGTGCTGCGGACAGCCCCGGGTACCCGTACACGCACGGGACCAAGGAGCTTCGCGAGGCGGCCGCGGGGTGGCTCGCGCGCCGCCACGGCGTCCACGTCGGCCAGGCCGACGTGCTGCCGCTGATCGGCTCCAAGGAGTTCGTCGGCTGGCTGCCGACCTACCTCGGCGCCCGCTCGGTGGTCTTCCCTGAACTGGCCTATCCGACCTACGACGTCGGCGCGCGGCTGGCGGGTGCCGAGGCGCGTCCCGCCGACGGGCTGCTGGCGCTCGGTCCCGAGCACGTCGACCTGGTCTGGGTCAACTCGCCGGGCAACCCGACGGGCCGGGTGCTCCCGGCCGAGCATCTGCGCAAGGTGGTCTCCTGGGCGCGCGAGCGCGGCACGATCGTCGCCTCCGACGAGTGCTACATCGGGCTCGGCTGGGAGGAGGAGCCCGTCTCGGTCCTCCACCCCGACGTGTGCGGCGGCTCCCACGAGGGGCTGCTCGCCGTCCACTCCCTGTCCAAGCGCTCCAACCTCGCGGGCTACCGCGCCGGGTTCGTCACCGGCGACCCCGTCCTGGTGAAGCGGCTGCTGGAGATCCGCAAGCACGCGGGCATGCTCATGCCGGCGCCGGTCCAGGCCGCGATGCGGGCCGCGCTCGACGACGACGCCCACGCCGACGCCCAGCGCGAACTGTACGCCGCGCGCCGCGCGCTGCTGCGGCCCGCCCTGGAGGCGGCGGGCTGGCGCGTCGATCACTCGACGGCCGGGTTGTACCTCTGGGCCTCCAACGGCGAGTCGTCGTGGGACCAGGTACAACGGCTAGCCGAAACCGGCATTTTGGTCGCGCCCGGAGAATTCTACGGAGCCGCAGGTGGACGCCACATCCGGGTGGCGATCACCGCGACCGACGAGCGGATCAGTGCGGCGGTGCGCCGCCTCCAGTAGGATCGCGCCCGCGTGAACCACCACACCTAGCCGTCAGACCGCGAGCGGAGCGAGCTGGACGATGAGCATGACCTCCTGGGTCGTACTCGGGTTGAGCCTCGCCACCGTCCTGCTGCTCCTTGGGGCCTTCGTCGCCACCATGCGCCAGGACCGGAGAGGCCGTCCGGCCGCGCCTCCGGCCGAACCCGCTCCGGCCGGCGACCCGCTGCCCGCGCCGGTCTTCATGCCCGCGCCGAGCGTGGCCGACTACGACGACCCGCGCGAGATCAGGGTCGGCGACGACATCCAGGTCCACGGCACGCGCAAGCACGTGCGCGGCGCGCTGCACATCTCGCTGCAGGGCAAGACCTGGACCGAGTACGTTCTCACCGACACCACCCGGCGCCCCCAGTCGCTGACCGTCGAGGTCCATCAGGGGCTGGCCGGCGGCGACCCGTCGCACCTTGAGGTGCTGCTGTGGAACGAGGTGCCGACGCAGGGCATGGTGCCCGCCAAGAGCATGCTCATCATGGAGGGCGTCGAGTTCTTCCCGATCGAGCGCGGCACGGCCGCGTTCCGGTCCGAGGGCGACACGGGTCATCCCGATCGCGGGCTGGTCGACTTCGCCGACTACCGGGCCGCCGACGGGCGCCTGCTGTCCTTCGAGCGCATGCACGGCGGCGCCTGGACGGCCAGCTACGCCCAGCCCCTCCCCCCGGGCAGCATCATCATCGTCGGCCACACCCCCTGAAAGCCGCGCCCTCCTGAGAGCCACACCCCCTGAGAGCCATACCCCTGAGGGCCGCTCCCCTGAGGGCCTCGCCCCCTGAGGGACGTGTCTCCCTGCAGGGCGACCCCTCCTGAGCGGTCGGCCGTGGTCGTGCGGCTCAGGACATGCGTACTTCCGTCGTCGTGGTTCCGGTCGCGGGCTTCCAGCCCTCGACGTCGGGATCGGCCGACCAGGCGACGCCGTCGTAGCCGACCTTGCGCAGGCCGTACTTCCCGGCGTGAGCGACCGACCACGACGCGACCAGCCAGCCGCGCCGTTTGCTGACGATCGCGGTGCTGCCGAGCGCGCGGGCGAGTTGGCGGCGGGCCTCGGCGGGGCGCGGCTCGGCGGCGGCGTTCCGGGCGGCGCCGGCGGAGGCGCCGTCGGCGGCCTTCGCGTCGGAGTCAGAGGTGGCGCTCCGGGTGGTCTCCGGTGGGTAGACGCACTTCAGCGACTTCGGCACCCGGCCGGTGAACGCCGAGGCCAGGATCTTGGCGTCGCTCTCGTGCGGGCCGTAGGCGTACCCTGCGGCCGAGCGCTGCACCTCCTGGGCGGCGTCGGCGAGCGGCATCTTCAGATAGCCCTTCACCTTGACCAGCGCGGCGAAGAACTTGTTGGTGGAGTAGACGGGGTCCATCAACTGCTTGGGCTTGCCCCAGCCCTGCGAGGGCCGCTGCTGGAAGACGCCGAGTGAGTCGCGGTCGCCGTAGTCGAGGTTGAACAGCTTCGACTCCTGCAGCGCCGTCGCATAGGCGATCACGACGGCCCGCTCGGGCAGTTTGCGGCGGGCGGCGACCGCCGCGATCGTCGCGGCGATCTGGGCCTGTTCGACCTCCAGGTACAGCGAGCCCTCCGGGACGTCCACGCTGCAGCCCGCCACGATCTCGCGCAACGGCTCGACCCGGCTGAGCAGGTTGTACAGGCCCACGGTGATGGCCACCGCGAGCACCAGGACGATGGCCGCGATGGTCACGACCCCACGTGAGAAGCGCAGGCGCACCCTGAGAAACCTACCCGGCCAGATAGGCTCCGGGGCCATGAGCTACCAGAGCATGGCGTCCCCGCTGCCTCAGGCGGTGGACGAACTGTGGGAGCGGCGGGCCGAACTGTCTCCCACGGACGCCGAGGCGCGCGCGGTCGTGGTGGCCGCCGTCGACCTGCTGGACTCCGGCCGGGCCAGGGTCGCGCGGCTGGTCGACGGCGAGGTGGTGACCGACCCGCGCGCCATGCGGGCGATCCTGCTCGGCTTCAAGCTGCTCGGTATGGCACGCTCCCAGGTGGGCGACTTCCAGCACCACGACAGGATCCCGCTGAAGACGACCTTCGAGGGCGTGCGGGTGGTGCCGGGCGCGATCGCCCGCTGGGGTTCGTACGTGGCGCCGGGCGCGGTGCTGATGCCCTCGTTCACCAACATCGGGGCGTTCGTGGACGCGGGCACGATGGTGGACACGTGGGCGACGGTAGGTTCGTGCGCACAAATCGGGAAAAATGTGCACTTGTCGGGTGGGGTGGGCATCGGCGGTGTGCTCGAACCGCCGGGCGCCACCCCGGTCGTCATCGAGGACGACGCGCTCATCGGCAGCCGGGCCATGATCGTCGAAGGCGCCCGGGTCGGGCGTGGCGCGGTGGTGGGCGCCGGGACCATCCTGTCCGCGTCGATGCCCGTCATCGACGTACAGACCGGTGCGGAGATCGCGCGCGGACGCGTACCCGACTGGTGCGTGGCCGTCGGCGGCACCCGGCAGAAGGAGTTCCCCGGCGGCACCTTCGGGCTGCCCTGCGTGCTCGTGCTGCGCAAGCTCGCCGAAGGGGAACGCCATGACAAGGCCGCGCTCAACGACGTACTCAGGGAACACGGCGTCAACGCCTGAAGGAGGATCATGCTCGACCTGACCCAGGACGCGGGCACGCTGACGGCCGCGATCGTCGACGTCCCGTCGGTCAGCGGCACGGAGAAGGAACTCGCCGACCTGGTCGAGCAGGCCCTGCGCGGCCTCGGCCACCTCACCGTCGAACGCTCCGGCGAGACCGTCGTCGCCCGCACCTCGCTCGGCCGGGCCGAACGCGTGCTCATCGCCGGGCACCTCGACACCGTGCCGGTCGCGGGCAACCTGCCGAGCCGCGTCGAGGGCGACCGCCTGTACGGCTGCGGCACCTCGGACATGAAGGCCGGTGTCGCCGTGGCGCTACGGCTGGCCGCCGCGCTGCCCGCGCCTGCCCGCGACGTCACCTACGTCTTCTACGACTGCGAGGAGATCGAGGCCGAGCGCAACGGGCTGACCCGCGTCGCCCGCGAGCGCCCCGAATGGCTGGCCGCCGACTTCGCCGTACTCATGGAGCCGACGGACGGCGTGATCGAGGGCGGCTGCCAGGGCACACTGCGCGCCGAGGTCACCGTGACCGGCAAGCGCGCCCACTCGGCCAGGTCGTGGTTCGGCGTCAACGCCATCCACGGCGCCGAACCGGTCCTGGCCAGGCTCAACGCCTACCAGGCCCGGCTGCCCGTGGTCGACGGGCTGGAGTACCACGAAGGGCTCAACGCGGTCGCGGTGCGCGGCGGGGTCGCGGGCAACGTCATCCCGGACGAGTGCGTGGTCACCGTCAACTACCGCTTCGCCCCCGACCTCACCATCGAGCGGGCGCAGGAGCACGTGCGCGAGGTCTTCGACGGCTTTCGGGTGGACTTCGTCGACGCGGCGCCCGGCGCCCGGCCGGGGCTCACCGACCCGGTGGCGGCGGCCTTCACGGCGGCCGTGGGCGGTACGCCGAGGGCCAAACTGGGGTGGACGGACGTGGCGCGATTCTCGGCGCTCGGTGTGCCTGCGGTGAATTACGGCCCGGGGGATCCGAATCTCGCCCATCAGCAGGGGGAGTGGGTGTCGCTGGCGAAGATCGCCGACAGCGAGCGGGCCATGATCGGCTGGCTCTCGTGAAAGTGGCTCTCCTCGCCGGCCATTTGGCGGGGAGAGCCACTTTCAGTCCCGAGCAGCACCCTCGCCGATTAGACGCAGGGTTCGCGAAAAACGGTTCCCACCTTTTTCCAAGATTTTCCGCGATTCGGTAAACCGAGCCGTCTGCTGGGGTGTCACCCGCCTTCACCAGGTGTTCGCCGGGGATCGCCCCACGCGGGATAGCGTGCACGGTATGAAGAAGTCACGTCCCGAGCGCCGCCAGGGTCAGGCGGTCGTACGCGGTAGCCTCGTCCCCCAGTCCACCCACGACGAGCGGTTGCTCGACCGCCAGCAGGCTTCGGACTGGGTCCACACGGACCCGTGGCGGGTGCTGCGCATCCAGGCGGAGTTCGTGGAGGGCTTCGGCCAGCTCGCCGAACTACCGCCCGCCGTCACCGTGTTCGGCTCGGCCCGCACCCCTGAGGACTCCGCCGAGTACGCCATGGGCGTCCGGCTCGGCAAGGCGCTGGCCAGTGCCGGGTACGCGGTCATCACCGGCGGCGGCCCCGGCGTGATGGAGGCCGCCAACAGGGGCGCGGTGGAGGTGCCCGAGGCGGTTTCGGTCGGGCTCGGCATCGAGCTGCCCTTCGAGCAGCGCCTGAACGACTATGTGGACCTCGGCATCGAGTTCCGCTACTTCTTCGTCCGCAAGACCATGTTCGTGAAGTACTCCTGCGGCTTCATCACGCTGCCCGGCGGCTTCGGCACGCTGGACGAGCTGTTCGAGGCGCTGACGCTGGTGCAGACGAACAAGGTGACCTCCTTCCCCGTGGTGCTGATGGGCACCGAGTTCTGGGGCGGGATGATCGACTGGATCAAGGGGACGCTGCTCGGCACCGGCAAGATCGCCGAGCGCGACCTGGACCTCATCCACCTCACGGACGACGTCGACGAGGCCGTGCGCATCATCGTCGAAGCCGACCGGGCCCGCTCGCGCCACGAGGGTGTCGGAGTGGAGGAGTTCCCGCAGGCCGAGCCCCAATAGGCTGAGCCCTTGTGAACGTCTGCGTCTATCTCGCCTCCAGCCTCGCCATCGACGAGAAGTACCTGCACCTCGCCGCGGGCGTCGGCACCGAACTCGCCCGGCGCGGCCACACCCTGGTCAGCGGCGGCGCCACCGTCTCCTGCATGGGCGCGGTGGCCAGGGCGGCCCGCGCGGCGGGCGGCCACACGATCGGCGTCATCCCGCAGGCGCTGGTCGAGGTGGAGATCGCCGACCACGACTCCGGCGAGCTGATCGTCACGGCCGACATGCGCGAGCGCAAGGGCGCCATGGACGCCCGCTCCGACGCCTTCCTGGTGCTGCCGGGCGGGATCGGCACGCTTGAGGAACTCTTCGAGATCTGGACGGCGCGCGTGCTCGGCCTGCACGACCGGCCGCTGGTGATCCTCGACCCGTGGGGGCTGTACACACCGCTGCGGCAGCTTGTGGAGAACATGTACGAGGCCGGGTTCACCCGCCCCGGCGTGTTCGACGCCATCGCCTGGACGACGACCATCGAGGAGGCGTTCTCCCAGCTTGAGGGCGCGACCCCGGCGTTGCGCCCCACCGCCGCCGAACTCGGTGAGGCCATGCCGTGACGGGCGGCCGTGGCCGGAACGGCTAGGCCAGCGCCCGCCGGGTGAGCGCGGGCGGGCGGACACCCTTGATCGTGTCGGTCATCTCGATCGCCTGCGCCACCTCGGCACGGTGGGACGTCACGAAGACCCGGGCGCCGTGCCAGCGGTAGATCGCGGCGGCGGCGAGCGCGGCGTCGAGTTCGCCGGGCAGGGTGACCAGCACCGTCGCGCCCGCCGCCGACAGTTCGGCCGCCGCCTCGGGGGAGTGTGCGGCGGTCCATGAGGGGTCAATCTCCGCACCAGGGCTCACGAGTGTGGGCTGCATGTCTCGATCGTATGAGTACGATGCCAATGTGCTGGTCGTACTCGCCATCGCCGCGCTGGCCATTCTGGCCTGCGTGGTCCTGGTATCCCTTGGCAAGGGCGGTGAGCTGAGCGAGTTCCCGCCGGACGTACCGCCGCTCGACCTGCCCGAAGCCGGGCAGCTCACAGCGGTCGACATGATGGCGCTGCAACTGCCGGTCAACCTCGTCGGCTATCACACGCAGAGCGTCGACGAGACCCTGAAGCGGGCGGCCAGCGCGATCAGCGCCCGCGACACCCGCATCGCGGTGCTGGAGCAGCGGGTCTCCGACCTGATGTCCGACCACCCGGAGTGGCGACAGGACGAGCGCTCGACGGAGCAGCCGGACTCGCAGCCCGAGGCCGTCGTCGAGGCTGCGACGGAGACCCCCGAAGAGACCCCCGCAGTCGCGGAGGCGGTCCCTGAGGCGGTTTCCGTGGCGGAGGCGCCGTCCGTGGAATCGGATCGGCCGGACAGCGAGAAGTCCCCGAAGTCCGAGAAGCCCCTGAAGTCTGACAAGCTCCTGAAGTCGGAGAAGGCCGAGAAGCCGGTGAAGCCCTGGTGACCGAGGTGATCCGGTGCTGGTGGACCGGGATGAGTGATCCCGACTACCTCGACTATCACGACCATGAGTGGGGCAGGCCCGTCCACGGCGACGACCGCGTCTTCGAGCGGGTGTCGCTGGAGGCGTTCCAGTCCGGCCTGTCCTGGCTGACGATCCTGCGCAAGCGCGAGAACTTCAGGAACGCCTTCGACGGCTTCGTGATCGACAAGGTCGCGGCCTACACCGAGCACGACGTCGAACGGCTGATGTCCGATGCCGGTATCGTCCGCAACCGGGCCAAGGTGGAAGCCGCGATCGGCAACGCCAGGGCGGCGCAGGACCTGCCGGACGGCCTCGACGCGCTGGTGTGGCGCTACGCGGACCCCGGCGCCCCGGTCCCGAGGACGATGGCCGATGTCCCGGCGACCACCCCAGGCTCCAAGGCACTGGCCAAGGAGCTGAAGAAGCACGGCTTCCGGTTCGTCGGCCCGACCACGGCCTACGCGCTGATGCAGGCGATCGGCCTGGTCAACGACCACATCGAGGGCTGCGTGGCCCGCTGATCAGCGCTCCGGCGCCGGCATGCCCGAGCAGCGGCGCCCGAACTCCGGCGCGCCTGAGCGTCAGCGGCCCTTGAACACGGGTGTCTCCTTGGCGAGGAAGGCGCGGGTGGCGGCCCGGTGGTCCTCGGTGGCCGCGCACTCGTCCTGCAGCCGCGCCTCCAGCTCCAGCGACTCGGCCAGCGTGTGCGTGGCCGCGTAGGCGAGCGCCCGCCGCGTGGCCGCGTACGCCCTGGTGGGGCCGGCGGCCAGCCGTACGGCGAGGTCGCGTGCGGTTTTGAGTACCTCCTCCGGCGGGACCACCCGCGTCACCACGCCCAGCTCCAGTGCGCGGGCGGCGTCGAGCGGCTCGCCCAGCAGCAGCAGTTCGGTCGCCCGGCCGGGCCCGACGAGCCGCTGGAGCGTCCAGGAGGCGCCGGAGTCCGGCACCAGCCCGATGGCTGCGAAGGCCATCGCGAACCTGGCCTTCTCCGAGGCGACGCGCAGGTCGCAGGCGAAGGCGAGCGAGGCGCCCGCGCCCGCCGCCACGCCGTTCACGGCGGCGACGACCGGTTTGGGCATGGTGGCGAGCAGTTCGACGATCGGGTTGTAGTGCTCGTGCACGGTCCCCGCGAGCCCGCGCCCCGCCTCCAGGTTGTCGGCGTGCTCGCGCAGGTCCTGGCCCGCGCAGAAGGCCCGCCCGGAGCCGGTCAGCAGCACGGCCCGCACCTCGTCGTCGGCGGCGGCCCGGCGGAGCGCGTCGAGCAGGGCCGTCTTCAGCTCGGCGGTCAGCGAGTTCATGGCGTCGGGCCGGTCGAGGGTGATGGTGGCGACGGCGTCGGACACGTCGTAGCGGATCAAGGGACCTCCAGGTGCTGGTCAACGAACGCGGCGGCTCTGGGGAGCAGGCGGGCGGCCTCCTGCTCGAAGTAGGCCCTGGCCTTCACGCCCGGCCACCCGTCGGGCAGCAGTTCCGTGGGCAGGCCGGGGTCGTGGAACAGGAAGTTGCGCCAGCCGTGCACCAGTCTGCTCCTCGTGGCGAACACGAGATCGTCCGGGGCGCCTTCCGGGAGCGTCGCGACAAGCTCGGTGGCCTCGGCCAGCCAGAGCTCGTAGGAGCCGCCGATGACGTCGAGGTTCCAGGCGCGGGCCAGCAGTTCGCCGGGGTCGCCCTCCAGCGCGGCGTCGAACCGGTCGGCCGCCACGCCCTCGCCGTCGAGCAGGTTGTCCAGCTCGATCGAGGAGCGCGGCCCGAGCCAGGTGCCCTCGGAAAGGGCGGCGTACCCGAGGAAGGACAGGTTGGCGCGCAGCCGCTCGCGACGCCCTCGGTCGGGGACCGGCCCGAGGACGATCACGTGCCAGCGACCGCGCCAGCTGATCGTCCCAGCTCGGTAAATTCTCAGTGCGGCCTCGTCAAGACGCCTGACGCACCTGGGGGTGAGGCCGTATCCGGGTCCGTGGCGCAGTCTCACGGGCGTCAGCCAGCCTTGGCGGACCATGCGCGAAACGGCGGTGCGCACGGCAGGAGCGGCGATTTCCAGGGGCCTCATGAGCCGCACGAGGGCGGCCACGGACGCCTGTCCGCCGCGTGTTCGCAGGTGGTCTCCGTAGAGATCGAACAGAGCTGCGCGGGCATGCACGAAGTCCAGTTTGGACGTCTTCGCACCCCCCGACAACGCATTCTGGGAGGAGATCGTTACCCATGATGGCTCTCGATGCGGGAGAATAGGACATCACAGAAGACGTGAATGCGCCGACCGCCCTCGTGGGAGGCCGGTGGTCGCGGGCCGCGGGAGCCCAAGGCAGGAAGGGATACACGCATGGCGGCGATGAAGCCGCGGACCGGCGATGGTCCGCTCGAGGTCACCAAGGAAGGGCGCGGCATCGTGATGCGCGTCCCTCTCGAAGGTGGCGGCCGGCTCGTCGTGGAGATCTCCGCCGACGAGGCGCAGGCGCTCGGCGAGGCGTTGAAGAACGTCGTCGGCTGAGAGCTCCCGAGACCGACTTTCAGCTCCACGGCCCTGGCGTGCCCCCGCGCCAGGGCCATTGACGTGTTTGGAGAGATGTTCCGTGCCCATTCAGACCACGATGTCGGTGGTCGCCGAGGCCCCCGTCGGCGCCGAGCTGCTGGCGGTGCCGTACTCACCCGACCTGAACCCCTCCCTTCCCGGCGACCTGCCGGTGCCCGTGGGCGCGCTGCTCGCGCACTACGAGGCCAAGGGCGAGGCGGGCGAGATCGTCGAGGTGCCGGTCGCCCTCGGCGAGGGTGTCGGCAGAGTGCTCCTGTACGGCACGGGCGACGGTTCGCCCAAAGCACAGCGCAAGGCCGCCTCGGCGCTCAGCCGCCGCGCGAAGGGCCGGGCGGAGCTGACCGTGGTGGTGCCCTCCTCCGACGCTTCGGCCTTCGCCGAGGCCGCCCTGCTGGCCGCCTACACCTTCCGGATGGGTACGCCCGGTAAGCCTCCGGTGGGTTCGCTCGTCCTCGTGGGCGCCGACGAGCCGTCCGCGCTGCGCGGCGCCGCCGTCGCGCGTGCGGTGGCGCTGGCCCGCGACCTGGCCAACACGCCCGCATCGGTGAAGAACCCGCAGTGGCTGGCCGAACAGGCCACAGGACAGGCCACAGGACAGGCCACTGTGCAGGCCCCTGGCCAGGACGTCGCCGTGAAGGTGTGGGACGAGGAGGCGCTGCGGGCCGACGGCTTCGGCGGCATCCTGGCGGTCGGCCAGGGGTCGGCGAGCCCGCCCCGGCTGATCCGGCTCTCCTACGACCCGCCGGGCGCCGTCAAGCACGTGGTGCTGGTCGGCAAGGGCATCACCTTCGACACCGGCGGGCTGTCGCTGAAGCCGTCCGAGAACATGAAGCTCCAGAAGACCGACATGGCGGGCGGGGCGGTGGTGATCTCGGTGATGTCCGCGCTGGCCGGGCTCGGCGTCCCGGTGAAGGTCACGGGCCTGGTCGCGGCGGCGGAGAACATGCCCTCCGGCACCGCCCAGCGGCCGGGCGACGTCATCACCCAGTACGGCGGCCGCACGGTCGAGGTGCTCAACACCGACGCCGAGGGGCGGCTGGTGCTGGCCGACGCGCTCGCCTACGCCGACGCGGAACTCGACCCCGACGTGGTCGTGGACATCGCCACGCTCACCGGCGCGATCACGGTCGCGCTCGGGCGCACCGTCGGCGGCCTCTACTCCACGGACGAGGGGCTGGCCGGGGAACTGATCGCGGCGGGTGCGGCCGCCGACGACCGGCTGTGGCGGATGCCGCTGATCGACGACTACGCGGCGGCGCTGGAGTCGCCGCTGGCCGACCTGTCCAACATCGAGTCGGGCAGCCGCTACGGCGGCGGGTCGATCACCGCGGCCCTGTTCCTGCGGGAGTTCGCGGGCGGGCGGCCGTGGGCGCATCTGGACATCGCGGGCGTCGGCCGCAGCACCGCCGAGGACGGCGTGCTCACCAAGGGCGCCACCGGTTTCGGTGTGCGGCTCCTGCTGGAGTGGCTCAGCCGGACAGCTTGACGGCCGTCAGCAGCCCGTCGCCGAGCGGCAGCATCAGCGGACGCAGCCGGTCGTCGCCCTGGACGAGCTTGCCGAGCTCGCGCAGGGCGACGGTGTCGGGGTCGCGGTGGGCGGGGTCGGCGACGCGGTGGTGCCAGAGCGCGTTGTCGAAGGCGACGATCCCGCCCACGCGCAGCAGCCGTACGGCCTCGGCCAGGTAGTCGGCGTACTCCTGCTTGGCACCGTCGAGGAAGACCAGGTCGTAGCCGCCGTCGGACAGGCGGGGGAGCACGTCGAGGGCGCGGCCGGCGATCAGCCGGACCCTGCCGCCAGCGAATCCGGCGTCGGCGAACGCCTGGCGGGCCAGCCGCTGGTGCTCGGGCTCGACGTCCACGCTCGTGAGCGTGCCGTCGGGGCGCATGCCGCGCAGCAGCCACAGCCCGGACACGCCGCAGCCGGTGCCGACCTCGACGACGGACTTGGCGTTGAGCGCCGTGGCGAGGAAGCAGAGTGCGGCGCCGCCGCCGGGAAGGATGGGCACCGCGCCCATCTCCAGGCCGCGCTGCCGCGCCGTGAGCAGCACCTCGTCTTCCTGATGGAACTGCTCCGCATAGGCCAGAGTGGCCTCTACCGGGCTGGTCATCGGCCTCCTCCCCCCACTTTCATGCGATTGGTCACCGGTCGCAGCCTAGGGGAGACACGCTCGGACGGGAACTCTAGCCGCTCCTATCGCGTTGCAGGTTTAAACGGGCTTTGCCGGTCCGGAAGGCAGGCAGTACGCACGAAGGGACAAAACCAGGCACTATGGCGGTAGCGGTGGTCCCAGAGAGAGGAGCCTTGGTGGACGGAAGCGACCACCAGGTGGCTGAGTGGACTCCTCCCTCCTGGGAGGAGGTCGTGCGGACACACTCCGCGCGCGTGTACAGGCTGGCGTATCGGCTGACCGGCAACGTCCACGACGCCGAGGATCTCACCCAAGAGGTCTTCGTGCGCGTGTTCAGGTCCTTGTCCAGTTACACGCCGGGCACGTTCGAGGGCTGGCTGCACCGGATCACGACCAACCTGTTCCTCGACATGGCCAGGCGCAGGCAGCGCATCAGGTTCGAGGGCCTCGCCGACGACGCCGCCGAGCGGCTGCGCGGCCGTGAGCCGTCGCCCGCCCAGGCGTGGGACGACGCGCACTTCGAGGCCGACGTCCAGGCGGCACTCGACGGCCTCGCGCCCGAGTTCCGGGCCGCCGTGGTGCTGTGTGACATCGAGGGCCTGTCGTACGAGGAGATCGCGGCCACGCTCGGCGTGAAGCTGGGCACGGTCCGGAGCCGTATCCACCGTGGCCGGGCACAGCTTCGGGAGGCGCTTGAGCACCGCGCGCCCCGCAGCGCTGAACTCCCCCCGTCCGTCAACCCTTCGGGGATCCGTGGGGAGGAAGGCTGATCATGTCCCATCTTGGAGAGCGGGTCTCGGCGCTCGTCGACGGCGAACTGAGTCACGTCGACAGAGAGCGGGCCCTTGCCCATCTCACCTTCTGCGCCGACTGCAGGAGGGAGGTCGAGTCGATGCGGGCGCTCAAGTCGCGCCTGCGGTCGCTCGACGGCCCGGCGATGCCCGCCGATCTGACCATGTCGCTGCTTCGGATGTCGGAGCCGGGCGGACCGTTGCCGCCCCGTGAGCGCCCTTTCCCGCCCACGTTCGGAGGGGTCCCCATCCCGGGGCCGCACAGCATCGCCCCTTTGGACAACCGGCCGCGCAGGGACGCCTCCGGCGCCTCTTCCGGCCCTGGACGTGGAAGTAGGCGCAGGGGGGCCTACGTCGCCGTCGGCGTCGTGTCCGCCGCCGTCGCGCTCGGCACCTTCTTCGTGGTCAACACCACCGCCGAGGTCGGCACACCGCCGCCCATCGAGCTGTTCGAGCAGGGTCCGAAGGCCACGCCGACGTCAACCCCGTGATCGCCTCCGCCCGTGGCCTGCGATACTCGGATGACGGCATACTCGCGGGTGGCTTATGACCTGCATATGCCGGTCGCGCCATGATTGCGGGTGTCTGAGCGAGGAGTGGTGAACCAGATGACCGACGAGACGCGCCCCGACGACGGACGCACACCGTCGGACCAACCCGAGTCGCCGGAGCGGCCGGAGTTCCTCCCCTCGGGCGACCAGCCCGTCTGGGGCGACCCGTCGGGCCGCCCCTCGGGGACTTCCGCGCCCTCCTCGCCGCCACCGCCGCAGCCGGCGTTCGGCCCGCCGCCGTACACCGGCACCTACGGGGGCGCCCCGCGCCCCGAAAGCGGCCCGTACGGCGCTGGGCCGCACGCTGAGCAGAGTTCGTACGGCCCCGGCCCTCGCCACGACACCGCCGCGTTCGCGGCGCCTCCGCCCCCTCACAACGCCGTGGGCATGGGTTCCGGCTGGGCGCCCCCGCCTCCGGGCGCAGGCGGCGCCCACTCGCCGAAGCCGCCCAGGCGCCCGCCGGGCACCGGCACGCTCATCGCGGTGGCCCTGGCCATCGCGCTCGTCGCCTCCGTCGCGGGCAGCGTCGGCACCTACCTGCTGACCAGGCCCGGCGGGGGCACCGACCCGTCCTTCTCGCTCGGCCCCGCCCCGTCCGGCGCCATCAACCGGGCGCCGGACTCCATCGCGGGCGTGGCCGCCCGGGTGCTGCCCAGCGTGGTCTCCCTGGAGGTGGGCAACCGCTCCAGCAACGAGGCCGCCAGCGGCTCCGGGTTCCTGATCAAGAACGGGTACGTCGTCACCAACAACCACGTGGTCGCGCTGGCCGACAAGGGCGGCGAGATCCGTGTCATGTTCGGCAACCGCAAGACCACCACCGGCCGCATCGTCGGCCGCGACCCCGGCTCCGACCTCGCCGTGGTCAAGCCGGAGGAGACCTTCGGCACCCCCGAGATCGGCCTCGGCAACTCCGACCAGGTGGTCGTCGGCGACCCGGTCATCGCGATCGGCTCCCCGCTCGGCCTCACCGGCACTGTCACCACCGGCATCGTGAGCTCGCTCAACCGCCCGGTCATCGCGGGCGACGACACCGGGCAGTCGGGCGAGGAGCCCGCCTACATCTCGGCTATCCAGACCGATGCCGCCATCAACCCCGGCAACTCGGGCGGGCCGCTCGTCAACGCGCGCGGCGAGGTCATCGGGGTCAACTCCGCCATCGCGACGCTCAGCCGCTCGGTGGCCAGCCAGAGCGGCAGCATCGGCCTCGGGTTCGCCATCCCGGTCAACCAGACGCGCCGGGTCGCCGAAGAGCTCATCACCACCGGCAAGGCCAAGCGGCCGCGCATCGGCATCACCCTCGACAACGACTACCGGGGCGAGGGTGTGCGGATCGCCTCCGGGGCCTCCCAGGGACGGGCGCCGATCGACTCCGGCGGGCCCGCCGACAAGGCGGGGCTCAAGGCGGGCGACGTGATCCTGGAGATCGACGGGCTGCGTCTCAAGGACGGCAACGAGTTGATCGCGCTCATCCGGGCCAAGGAGCCCGGGTCGAAGATCACGGTCAAGTTCGAGCGGGCCGGGCAGGAGCGCACCGCGTCGCTGACCGTCGCCGCCGACGAGACTCCTGCGGTCAAGCCGACCTGACCCTTCCTGCTCACCCCTCACCCGGGTCCCGTCGCGGCGTCGCGGCGGGACGGTGTGGGGCGAGTGGCGCACGGGTGCGGCGGGGCCGGTGGTTACGGTGGGCGGCGGGATGCGGGCTGGCCGTAACGGAGGCTTGAGAAGCGTCCGAAGGACGCGTCCACGGCGGGAAGATCGACGGCGGCCCGGGTGTCAAGCGGACGCCCGACCACTTAGGCTGTGGATGTCGTGGATGTCGTGAGGTGGGAGTTCAGGTGTTCGGACTCAACATCTGGGAGGTCGTGGCGCTCGCCGTCATCGGCCTGCTTGTCTTCGGTCCCGACAAGCTGCCCCAGGTCGCCCGGCAGGCCGGGCAGGGCCTGCGCAGCCTGCGCCGCATGGCCACCTCCGCGCGCGACGACCTGCGCACGGGGCTCGGGCCGGAGTTCCAGAACTTCGACCCGACCGACCTGAACCCCAAGAACTTCGTGCGCAAGCACCTGCTCGACGACCTCGACGACTGGGACGACAAGCCGAAGCAGCCCGTCCTGGAGCCCGTGTCCTACCCGGTCACCGACCCCGTCGACGAACTCGGCTACGGCGAGCTGCCGCCCTACGACGCCGAGGCCACCTGAGGCCCGCTCAGCGTCCGCTCGGCGCCAGGCCGAGCTGCAGGCCCTTGATGCTGGACGAGCGCTTGCTCAGCCGTCCGGCGATCTGCCGCAGCTCCGCCGCCGCCGGCGCGTCCGGGTCGGTCAGCACCAGCGGCTTGCCCGCATCGCCGCCCTCGCGCAGCCGCATGTCCAGCGGCACCTGGCCCAGCAGCGGCACCCGCGCGCCCAGCGTCCGCGTCAGCGCGTCGGCCACCGTCTGGCCGCCGCCCTCGCCGAAGACCGGGATGTGCTCGTCGCAGTGCGGGCAGGGCAGCCACGCCATGTTCTCGATCACACCCGCGATCTGCTGGTGGGTCTGCGCCGCGATCGAACCGGCCCGCTCGGCCACCTCGGCCGCCGCCATCTGCGGCGTCGTCACCACCAGGATCTCCGCGCCGGGCAGGCGCTGCGCCACCGAGATCGCGATGTCGCCGGTGCCCGGCGGCAGGTCGAGCAGCAGGATGTCCAGGTCACCCCAGTAGACGTCGGCCAGGAACTGGTGCAGCGCCCGGTCCAGCATCGGACCCCGCCACACCACCGCCGAGTTGCCCTCCGGCTTGAACATCCCGACCGAGATGACCTTGATGTCATGCGCCACCGGCGGCATGATCATGTCCTCGACCTTGGTGGGAAGCTCCTTGGCGCCGAGCATCCTGGGGATGCTGTGACCGTAGATGTCGGCGTCCACGATGCCGACCTTCAGCCCGTCCGCCGCCATCGCGGCGGCCAGGTTGACCGTCACCGACGACTTGCCGACCCCGCCCTTGCCCGAGGCGATCGCGAACACCCGCGTCAGCGAGCCCGGCTGGTTGAACGGGATCTCCTTCTCCGGACCCCGGTTGCCGCGCAGCTTCGTCTGCAGCGCCTTGCGCTGCTCGGTGCTCATCACGTCGAGTTCGAGCTCGACGCCGGTCACACCCTCGACGCCGGCTACGGCGTTGGTGACGTCGCGGCGGATCGTGTCCTTCATCGGACAGCCCGCGACCGTCAGGTAGACGCCGACGCGAACGGCTCCCTCTGGGGAGATGTCCACGCTCTTGACCATGCCCAGGTCGGTGATCGGGCGTCTGATCTCTGGGTCGATGACGGTGGCGAGAGCGGCCGTCACCAGTTCCTGCGTCGGTGCCATGGAAATCTCGGCACTCCTTTGTGGTCTATGGATGACGGGTTCCATCGTACGAACCCCGAAGCGGTGTAGATGTTCGTGCAACGTTCTAAGGTTACTGCGTGACTGTTCTGCGCGACGAGCGACTCGGTTCTCAGGAACTCGGCGCCTGGAGAGCGCTTCAGCGCGCCCAGGTCCGGGTCGCCCGTCACCTGGAGGCCGAGCTGACGCTGGCCCACGATCTGCCGCTCGCCTCCTACGACGTGCTCATGCAGCTCGCCGAGGCGCCCGGCCGCCGCCTGCGCATGAACGACCTGGCCGACCGGGTCCTGCTGTCGCGCAGCGGCCTCACCCGGCTCATCGACCGCCTCCAGCGCGACGGGCTCGTCGCCCGCGAGGCGTGCGCGAGCGACGCCAGGGGCCTGTTCGCCGTCCTCACCGACCTCGGCGGCACCCGCCTCGACGAGGCCACCCCCACCTACCTGCGCGGGGTACGCTCCCAGTTCGGCGAACTCCGCCGGTGCCACGCCACACTCGTCTCACTGGGGCTCACTGCGGACCTCTGACCTGCTGGAGCTCCGAGCGGATGAAATCGCGCGTCGCAAGCTCCCCGATGGCCAGCCGCAGCCCGGCGATCTCCCTGGTCAGGAACTCCACCTCGGCCTCGCTGGCCTCGCGCGTCTGCCGGTCCTGCTCACCCTGCACCCGGTCGCGGTCGGCCTGACGGTTCTGCGCGAGCAGGATCAGCGGCGCAGAGTACGACGCCTGCAACGACAGCATCAGCGTCAGGAAGATGAACGGGTACTCGTCGAAGCGCAGGAACGGCGGAGCCAGGATGTTCCACAGCACCCACACCACGACGAAGACCGTCATGTAGACCAGGAAGCTGGCCGTGCCGAGGAAGCGCGCGAAACGCTCGGAAAGCTGGCCGAACCGCTCCGGGTCGTAATACAGCCGGAACGAGCGCCTCAGCTCGCGCGGCTGGTCGAGTCGTTCACGGGCCATGGCGCTCCCGCCAGTCCTCCGGCAGCAGGTGGTCCAGCACGTCGTCCACGGTCACCGCGCCCACCAGCCGTCCCGCCTCGTCCACCACGGGCGCCGCCACCAGGTTGTACGTGGCCAGGTACGAGGTGACCTCCGGCAGCGAGAAGTCCGGCCGGATCGGGTCGAGGCTGTGGTCGAGCGTGGCGCCCAGCAGCATCGACGGCCGCTCCCTCAGCAGCCGCTGGAAGTGCGCGACCCCCAGGAAGGTCCCCGTCGGGGTCTCGGTGGGCGGCCTGGCAACGTACACCTGGGCGGCGACGGCGGGGGTGAAGTCGCGCTGGCGCAGGTGTGCCAGCGCCTCGGCCACCGTCGCGTTGGGCGGCAGGATGACCGGTTCGCTGGTCATCATGCCGCCCGCGGTGTCCTCCGGGTAGCGGAGCAGGCGCCGCACCGGATCGGCCTCGTCCGGCTCCATCAGCGACAGCAGTTGCGCCGCCTGCTCGACCGGCAGGTCCTGCAGCAGGTCGGCGGCGTCGTCCGGGCCCATCTCGGCGAGCACGTCCGCCGCCCGCGTCGGGGCCAGCGCGCCGAGGATGCCGATCTGGTCGGTGAAGGGCAGTTCCTCCAGTACGTCGGCGAGGCGCTCGTCACCGAGTTCCGCCGCCACCTCGATCCGCCGCTTGAACGGCAGGTCGTGCATCGCGCTGGCGAGGTCGGCGGCCCGCTGGGTCTCGAACGCGGCGATGAGGGCGGCGGCGCCCTGGTCGCTCTGGGCGACGTCGAGGCCGCGCACGTCCTCCCAGTCCACGACGCGGGTCTCCCGCTTGCGGTGGACGGCCACCTTGGTGATCGTCCACTCGGCGTTCTGATCCTCCATCGCGAGGTCGTAGACGGTGAACCGCTCACCGCCGATCTCCACCACCTGGTCGAGCAGTTGACCGAGCGCCAGCGTCTCGGTGTTCCGCTGCTCGAAGCGGCGCATGTTGATCTTCCCGGAGAAGACGACGGCCCCGGCCTCGATGTTGCGGACCCTGGTGATCGGCAGGAACACCCGGCGGCGCGGCTGCACCTCCACCACCAGCCCGTGCACACGCGGGGGCAGCGAGCCGCCGGCCGTCGGGCGCAGCGCGACCACCACGTCCCTCACCCGGCCGATCTGGTCGCCCGACGGGTCGAAGACCGCGGTCGCCGCCAGCCGGGCCACGAAGATCCTCACCTTCGCAGGCTAAAGGAGAGCCGGTCAGAAGGCATTGCGCCTCGCCATAAGGACATGTCAGGATCTAACTCACTCAACGCTCATTACGTAGTTTCGGGGTGCCGACGATGCGGTATGCGGGGCTGGCGATCGCCTTTGTCTCCTCGGTGTGTTTCGCCTTCTCCGGCCCCATGGCCAAGTACCTCATCGCCGGTGGCCTCGCGCCGATCGAGGCCGTGTGGACCCGGCTGGCGGGGGCGGGGCTGCTTCTGATGGCCGTGCTGGCCGTGTTCAAGCCTCGGGCGCTGCGGATCACCCGGTCGCGGGTACCGTTCGTGGTGGTGTACGCGGTGATGGCGGTGGCGGGGGTGCAGGCGTTGTACTTCCTGGCCATCACGCGGCTGCCGGTGGGGATCGCGTTGCTGTTGGAATTCATGGCGCCGGTGATGGTGGTGCTGTGGGTGCGCTTCGTGCGGCGGGTACGGCTGGCGCGCTCGGCGTACGTCGGGGCGGTGGTGGCGGTGGCGGGTCTGGCCATCGTGGTCGAGGCGTGGGCCGGGATCAGGCTGGACGTGCTGGGGTTGCTGCTGGGGTTGGCGGCGGGGGCGTGTTGCGCCGGATATTTCCTGATGAATGATGCTTTTGGGGATGAGCTGGATCCGCTGGGGCTGATCGCCTGGGGCATGCTGGGGGCGGCCGCCGTCCTGATCCCCTTCGCGCAGCCGTGGAACATCCCGTGGTCGGCCTTCACCGGCACCGCCACCCCTGCCGGCGGCGGCACCCTGCCGGTCCTGGGCGCGTACCTGTGGATGGTGGTGATCGCCACCGTGGTCGCCTACATTTTGGGCGTGAACGCCGTCCGCCGCCTGTCGGCCGCGGTGGGCGCGACGGTAGCGTCCCTGGAGGTGATCGGCGGCGCGATCGTGGCATGGGCCCTGCTGGGCGAGTCACTGGGCGTCTACCAGATCATCGGCGGCCTGATCGTTCTGTCCGGCGCCCTCCTGGCCCAAATGGCCTCCTCCCCCCGAACACCGGAACCCCAGCAGCCAGAAAAATCCCCAATACCCGCCTAACCGCAACAAGGTGGCGCGCTTCGCGCGAAGGGCTCCAGGCAGCGCCGTCCGGGGGGAAGATCCCCCCGGACCCCACTCCAAAAGGCGAGGTCCTCGCGCTGTCGCGCTCGGGCTCCCCTCATTGGGGCTTTCGCCCCAAACCCCGAGCAGGGGCCCGGCCCCTGCACCCCGAGCCTTGACCGATTCGGAAGCCAATAGCTCTGGCCTCGTCAACACCCAGGATCGCCGTTGCGCCGTCAGTTCACCGGAGCCGCATTGCCGACGGAGTTCCTGAAGATCTGGCCTGTCTCTGGACTTTGAGCTGGTTAGTGATCTCGTCTCTGGTGGAAGCGCTCATATCGCGTCTCCACACATGATCAGGCTCCACAACTCGCCTGCCTGGCGGCTCGCTGCTTCGGGGCTGACATGGACGATGAGGCGACCGCCGGTTCGCTCGATGCGGCGGATCCAGTGTCGTCCGCCGATGGCGAGTTCCTCGTACTCCATCGGTCGGCAGCGGCAGCTCAACCGCACCACCCGGGGTGGCCGCCCGAACCGAAGGACCCACATGTTGCCCTCGAACTGCCATTCCACCCGATACGGTCGTGCCGATACCGGGGCAGGGCAGTACTCCTCACCGCATCGGCTCTCCCGTCCCCTCGAAGGCTCGGGCCCGCCCAGTCGCTGAGCGGGCACCAGCGGCAGGCCGGATATGAGGTCGTTTCGGGAGTGCGAAGGTGGGGGGTCACCGCCGATAGGTGTTGCGGGGTCGTTCTTGGCCTGGTCGACGGGGGATTCGCCGGGGCCGGGCCGCCGCTCCGTGATCAGGGTCTCGGCGGGGACCTGGTCGGTCTCGCGGTGCTCCTCGTCATCGCGCGGGCAGTCGGGTTGGCGGGCGCCGTCGGGACTCGTCGGGCCTGACCGCGTTTCCCGCTGCTCTCGCGGCGGGGGGACCGGGTGATGCCGCAGGGCTTTGTCGCCGCCGCCGTTGCTCATCGGTCTGCCTCCTTCGGCTCGTTCCGTGTCCATGCGGCTCTCCCGTGCGGGCCGAACCGGTACGCGTCCGCTTTGGTGGGGGCGGCGCCGACGTCGGCCCAGGCGTAGTCGTGCCGATGCATGTCCATGTGAACCTCATTCGTGGGCGGGTGGCCGCCGCCGTACCTCGACGGCGGGCCACTCTGCTGGGTCGGCCCGTCCCTTGCCTCAAGAGGGCGCGGGCCGACGTCTAGGACGGTTCAGGCCGGCCACCGGAACGGGCTGCTGAACGAAGGGGCGTTGAGGTTCCCCGGAAGGGGCCGCCGCCGGGGCCGGGAACACCCCACAGGCGGAGACCGGGAGACGGTCTCGGGGCGGGTGCGGGGTCGGGAGGGCCGCGGAACTCGAACCAGACCGCCTTGCCCCCACGCTCGGGCAGCAAATGGGCGCCCCAGGCGGCGGCCACGGCCGCCACGATGGCCAGGCCAAGGCCACCCTCACCATCACCCTCGCCGTCGGCCTCGGCCTCGGCCGGGACGGGAAGCTCCGGCGAGCGGTCGGTGACCCGCCCGGCGGCGAAGCCCGACACCACCCGCATCCGCAGCTCGACCGGTGGAAGACCGTGGACGACCGCGTTGGTCACGAGCTCGGAGACCACGAGCATCGCGTTTTCGACCAGTTCGTCCGGCCAGCCGCGCTTCTCCAGCACGTCGCGGACCGCGTGACGGGCCGTCCCTGCGGCCTCGGGCGTGTGAGGCAACGCCATGGTGAGGACATTCGGCCGCTGTCCGGTGATGGCCATCACGCGGAGACCCCTTCTGCGACTGCGGTCGGCTCCCGCTGGTGCCATCCGACCGGCTCAGGCCGGTTCGGCGGAAAAGTCCGCCCCCGATGAGGGTGTTGTCGGGACGACATGTCCGGCGCGTGGACGTGGGTCGCCGCCCTCGGGCGGCGGGCCCGTCCGAAGGCGCCCGATCGGTCGGCCGACGGCCGCCCCGGGACCGGACGTAGGCGACCGCCCGACCGTAGCGGCGCCACGGCGATCCGATCGACGCCGTCGCGGCTCGGAGCCGGCGACTCGGCAGGGTGAGGCGTCGGGCGCCGCACGGCAGCCACCTCGACATTCGAGGCCGTGGCAGAGACCACAGCGGCCGGACTGTCGAACGCCTTCTCCTCGGCCTGCATCACCGACTCGTCGGCGGCCTGCTCGGGCGCGGGCGCGCACACATGCTCGCGGCGGAACTCAGCCGTCGACATCCTCCGCCGGTGCAGACTGAGCGCGACGTACAAGTGGAGCCGCTCGGCCATCAGCACCGCCGACGGCACCTCGTACTCGTGGGCGCCCACACTGGAGCAGCCGTGGGCGTAGGGAGGGTGCCCGCACACTGCGCATCCCATCGCCAGTGGCGGATCCTCGCGTGTGAAGCACGGCTCACGGACGACCGGCGCGGCGGGCGCGTGGCGGCGGCGCGCGGGGCGGGCGGCGACGTCGGCTGTCAGGACGGTCACTGCGTCGCCTCCAGCGGCTTGTGGCAGTAGAAGGGGCTCCAGACGAGGACCTCGGGGGCCGCGTGGATGAGCCCCGCCATCAGCGTGGCCGTGCAGCGCGGGCACAGGTCCGTCGAGGTGATCAAGTTTCCTGCCAGCACCTGCAGGCAGGTGGAGCCCAGCAGTGCCGAGGGTGTGCGGCAGGGCATTTCGAGGAAGGTCGGCGGGGGGATACTGTTGCTCACAATCGCACCTCCATGTGCGATCAGGGCTCGCTCGGGTCGTTTGTCGCGCCGGGCGGGCCCGCTTCATGTTCATGTGGCGGAGAAGGCGGTTACCGGTCTCCGGTTGTGCCGGGTTTCAGGTGTCGCGGCACGTTCTCAGGTCGCCGTAGATCAGACGGCCGTAGTCGCTGTTCTTCGTTGGGCGGTCGCCGTAGGCGTCGGCCACTGTGCTCACCACCTCCCACGCTCCCCCGATCGGGCTGTAGAGCAGGTGAAGCGGGGTGTAGTGCACCTCGAACCGCACGCCGGTGAGAGAGCTCGCCTCGGTGATGAGCTTCACGGTGTCGCCGTCGCCTGTGCTGGTGAGCGCGCACACCATCAGAGCCTGAACGAGCCGGTAGGCGTCTTCGGCGCGGCTCGGGAGGTGCTGCGCGGCGATGTCGCGTGCGTGCTCTGCGGCGATGGCGGCGTTGGCCGCGAGTGCCGGGTACTCCTGGGTGCTGGTCGCCACGAGACGCCCCCATAGTAGTTGGATATCCGGATCGCCATCCGGATGACTAGCTTGCAAGCCGGATATCCGGCCTGTCAAGCTGTACCGGTGACTCAGCCCGCTTACGTCCGGATTGCCGCAGATCTGAGGCGCCGCATCACCAGTGGCGAGCTCGCGCCGGGCACGCGTCTGCCCGCGCGGCAGCACCTCGCCACCGAGTACCAAGCTGCTGAGGGCGTCGTCCGCGAGGCGACGCAACTTCTCCTTAGGGAGGGCTTGCTCACCTCCCGGCCGGGAGCCGGGACATTCGTGCGCAACCGACCACAGCGGCGGAGCCTCGTGCGCAGTTGGTTCCGCGAGCGGCAGGCGGGCTCCCCCTTCGCCCAGCAGATGGAGGAGCAAGGCCGTTCCGGTCGCTGGGAGTACTCCTCCTACACGATGCGAGCGCCGGAAGGGGTGCGCGAGCGGCTGGGCCTCGACGAGCCTGACGGAGACCGGCACGATGTCATGTGCACCGTCTACGAGTTCAGCACCCACGACGAGGACGGGCCGTGGATGCTGTCCACATCCTGGGAACCCTTGTCGCTGACGAAGGGGACACCGATCGCCTTCCCCGAGGGCGGACCGTCCGCCGGGCTCGGCGTCACCCACCGCATGGCCGCCATCGGCATCCAGGTGGACGCCTGGGACGAGGAAGTATGGGCCCGCCCCGCCGCACCCGACGAAGCCCAACGGCTGCGCATCGGCGCCGGCGCGATCGTGATGATCGTCGAACGGAGCTACTTCGCGGGTGACACCGTGGTGGAGACCTGTGACATCGTCGTACCCGCTGAGACGACGAAACTGGTGTACAACGGCCCTGTAGGCAACACCGACGCCAGCTAGAAACCCGATAGGGACTACCACCAGCTCACCCGACGGCACTGCATACTCATATGGGCGAACCACGTCGAAGCCGTAGGCGTGGCGCGGAGCGCAGATGTGCGATTCAGTGGTCACGACGCCCACCGGTTCCCTTCCGTCGCTCTATCCGTCGAGGCGGGGCCGCCTGTTCGTGAGCCATTTCTGTGGCTCGCTGATCTTCCAGCGCCGTTGTGCAGCCACGATTGAGCATGTGTGATGGGTTATCTCGGCACGAGAGGTTGCCTGCATGAGGCAACGCGGCAACCGCAGGAGGCAACTGTGAGGTTTGGTGAAAAGCTTCGGTACTTCCGCAACGAAAGGCAGGTCTCGCTCTCCGGCCTGCAAGAGGCGACCTACTTCTCGAAGAGCTACCTCAGCCGTGTTGAGCGAGGACTACGCAATCCTGAGCGATTGCTGGCGGAACTGGCTGACCAAGCGCTTGACGCCAATGGCCAACTCGTAGCCGCCTGGATCCGCGACTATGAGAACGTTCCGCCTATGCTGGAAGCACGCTCAGGAGGTGAGGCAACGAAGCGACGCGCGTTCCTCAAGAACGCGACGCTTGCCGCTGGGGTTGGGCTGACTGACGTAGCCGGGCAGCCAGAACAGAGCGCGGCGACCGTTGCGCGTCTTCGCGATGCTCTGGTTCCCGACACGCGTACGTCGCCAGTCGCTCCGTCCCGCGCGTCTCTTGCCCGTGCGATGACTCGTGCACAGCGCGATTTCGCCGCAGCCCATTACGCAGATCTGGCTGACGATCTGGCCGATTTGATACCTCTTGCCCGCATCGCGTCTGAGCCTGTGGAGCTTGCCATCGCCGCGCAGGTTTACCATCTGGCCACTCGCACGCTGATCAAGCTGAGTGCCTCCCCTTATGCCTGGATAGCCGCAAATCAAGGGGAACAGGCTGCGCACGCTAGTGGTGACCTCCGGGCCATTGGTGACGCACGCCGCGATTTGGTCAGTCTCTTCCATCGGGCCATGGAATACGGCAAGGCGCGCGATATCACCACTAGCGCGGCTAAGTGGCTCCGCCCACAACTCAAAGGTGCGTCGGCGCCGGCATGGGGGGCATATGGAGCTTTGATGTCAACGGGTGCGATAGCCGCTGCCCGGCTGGAGGATCGACACTCTGCAATGGGAATGCTGCAAGAGGCTGACGAAGCTGCCCAGCATGCCCCCAATATCGTGCTTAGTCACGGCCACGTCGCCACATACAAGATCGGCGTGTCCATCGTGCTCGGGGACGCTGGCACCGCGATCGAGTATGCCAAGGGGGTCACGCCAGACGAGATCCCCACGCAGGAGCGTCGCGCCAGCTACTACACCGGCATCGCAGAGGCGTACACATTGTGGGGAAAGACTGATCGTGCGGTGCGCGCCCTGCTGGTCGCCGAGAAGGTCGCTCCGACTGAGATACAGCGGGCAGGTACCCGCCAGGTAATCACCGAACTGCTTCACCGCGATCGTCACAGCAAGCTATCCGGCTTGCGGGCCCTCGCGCGCCGCGCGGGTGTGAGCTTGTGAGCTTTGTACGGCAGGCGCAGGAGTATCGGTTGTTCAGGGGTGAACCGAGCGGCCGACCAGGTGATCGCCCAGCTTGACGAAGCCGGTGAAGAAGGAAGCGCGCCGCTGGGCGCGAGCGACCATCCGGCAGTGATCGGGACCACGCCGGAACGGCCGTCAGACGCGCAGCCGTGGGGTGTGCTGGCTGTCGCGCTTGGTGTGGTGTGGAGCTGATCCTGAATCCGGCGACTGGCCGTGAGCGTTATCCGATTCATAGGAGTACGGGCCCACTATGATCGCCATACTTGTCTGCTTTGCAGACAGTCACCCTTGCTGAGCGCACCATTGGAGTTCCTGATGCATCCCAGCCCGGCCGTCCAGGCGGCGGAGGCTTTCGCGGCTTCGCGTTAACCTGCGCAGGGCTGCTGGCCTGGATGCCGCACAGGTAGCGTGGCGCCGGGCGTTCGTCGCTGCTGGCCGTGTTCTCCTGCAACTTCGCAGAGGGCGACGACCGCGATCACTGGCTTCACCTTCTCGCCGCGTGCTACGACCAGTATGTCGAGTAGACGCCGAGTGGCCCCAACCGGTACTGGGCCGCCGCCAATCGGCACAGCCCCCGGACGGCCGCAGTCGCCACTCCGTGCCCGGCGATGCGCTGCGCGACCCGGTAGCCGAGTTCCGCAGTGTGATCCTCGATGTCGACCAGATTGAACCTGCCGAGTACCGAGCCGTCCTCGGCGACGAGCACGTGGAAGGCGCAGATTCCGGCCTCCTGCTCAGCCAGCAGGGCGTTGTACCGGTCGGCGAACCGGTCGAAGAAGTCATCGCCGCGATCCGGGACCGAGGCGGCGAAGTAGGCGCGGTTCGCCAGCTCGAAGGCCAGGACCGCCGGGGCATGGCCAGCATGCAGCGGCTTCAGCTTGGGCATTGCCCGACTTTACCCAGATGGTCCGCTGAGGCCACCTGGTTTGCAGACCGTCGCGCTCGCCGAGGCCCGCCCGCGCTGCGGCCCCTGCTGAGTGGAGGGCTCGAGCGCGGCGGCCGGTTCGACCGCACCAGAATGCGGGCCCTCATGGCCGCCGCCTGGTTCCAGAACAAGGCGGCGAGGGCTGCCGCGTGATCCCTGCCTCCCTCACTACCGTGGGCGGATGCAGTCTGACACCACCCGCCCCGAGGGCTCGGCCATCGCACGAGGCGCGGTCGCCATCATCACCAACCGGCACGGCGACCTCCTTCTCCACCTGCGGGACGACCTGGCGCACATCGCCTGGCCGGCTCACTGGAGCCTGCTCGGGGGCGGCTCCGACGATGGCGAGAGCCCCGCTGAGGCGATCACCCGTGAACTCGACGAGGAAGCCGGGCTCACCGTCCGGAACCTGACCGAGCTTTTCGAGATCTGCGACGAACACGGCTCCGGCCAGTTGATCAGCTTCTTTGCCGCCGACTGGGACGGAGACGAGACCAGCCTCCGCCTCAGCGAGGGCGTCAAGCTGCAGTTCTTCGCCCCCGAACACCTCGACGCCCTCACGATCCCGCCGTACATCCGAGACGGGATCCATCGCTACCTGGCCGTCCCGCCCGCCTGAACCCGATCAGGGGGCCGCTGCCGGCTCTCTGGAAGGACATCCGCCCGGCTACCTCGGCGCCACCCACGCCGCGTGCAACAGGGTTGGGGTGGGTGTCAGTCCACGCGACCGCACCTTTGCCGCCGCACTCATCGATCGGTACGGGACAGATCGCGTCCACGTGTATTGGGACAGGATGGATGAGCTTTCGTCTTAGGGCGGTGAACCATTTGAGTTGCCGCCTCTCAGACCGTACGGACAGGGCGTTCGCACCCGGAAGGCTGTCGCCCTGGTGGTGCCGCAGGGCCTACGGTGACGGTGAGTGTTCGAGCGAGGCGGAAGGAATCCGACGTGGGCGAGCACACGGATCCCAAGGGCCCCAAGGAAGGCCCTCTGGACCCAGGTAAAGGCGGGAGCGGGTCCAACGCCGACGAGAACCGGGAATCCGGCGGATCACACGCCAAGCCGACCGACCCGAAGAAGAGGTAGGGAGAGCGGTGGCCGACGGCATCGCGCGGCGGGTCGAGCGGTTGATCGACTACGTGAGGGAGCTCGGCGACACCGACGATTCGGTCCTGACCGCGATGCGCGCGGTGCCCCGCCACCTGTTCGTCCCGGAAGTCGCTCTGGCTGTTCCCACGCGCCCCGATCCGGCCCGTCTCATCGATCGCGGCGCCGACGAGGAGGCGTGGCTTGAGGCCGTCTACTCGGGCGTCACGATCGTCACCCAGCTCGACGACGGGGCGACGGACATCCGCGCCGGAAAGGGCGACTACACGTCGTCGGCGTCCGCGCCGAGAACCGTCGCCCACCTGCTCACCCAGCTCGCCGCCGAGCCGGGGCATCGGGTGCTGGACGTCGGCACCGGCACCGGCTGGACGGCCGCGCTCCTGTCGCGCCTCGTCGGTGCCCAGCACGTGACGACCGTCGAGGTGGACGGCAGGGTGGCCGGGCAGGCCGCCAAGAACCTGGCCGACGTGGGCCTCGCCGTCCACCAGGTCGTGGGCGACGGCGCGGACGGCTGTCCGGCGCGGGCGCCCTTCGACCGGGTGCACGTGACCTGCGGGATCCGGCACGTCCCCCACGCGTGGGTCGAGCAGTGCCGTCCCGGCGCGGTGATCGTGCTCCCGTACTGTCCTGACTTCGGGTCCAATCACCTGCTTCGACTTACCGTACGGCCGGACGGCAGCGCGGTCGGCAGGTTCGTCGGCTTCGCCAGTTACATGCTCATGCGGTCCCAGCGCAGCACGCCCGACGCGCCCGCCCGCGATGCCGCCGACCGGCACTGGTCCACCACCCGCGTCGATCCCCGTACGGTCGCCCATGCCTCGGCCGGAGCCGACCTGGCCGTCTCCGCGCGGACCGGGCTGACGTCGAACACCGTGAACGGCCAGGATGACGACGGCGACTGGTTCCGCATGTGGGTGTCGGACCCCGCCACGCCGTACTCGTGGGCGGTCGCGGAGTGGCGGCCGGGCCGAGGCGAGTACGACGTGTACCAGGTCGGCGACCGGCCGGTGTGGGAGGAAGTCTGCGACGCCTACTTCCGGTGGACGGGCTGGGGAGAGCCCGGCCGCGACCGGTTCGGCATGACCGTCACCGCAGATCGGCAGGAGATCTGGCTGGACTCACCTGAGCGAGTGATCAGTTCGCCCTGACGACGGTTCGCCGCGCTCGATGCGACCATGACCAGCCTTGTCACCCTTTCTGAGCGGGGTATCCGATCTCCGTCAGATCTTCAGCGAGGTCAGCCAAGGCGACCTCTGGGTTCAACGCCGAGACCAAGCTCTGAGTCAGCGGCCGGAGGGCATAGACATGCCGAACTGCCTCGATATCCACCGGGACCTCGTAGTACTCCTCCGCGAACCGCTGATAACCCTCAGGCCGGCCATCGAGGAGAACCTCGAAGAGCCATTCGGCGCTGCCATCGTCCTCGACGCCCGCCGGCGGAGCTTCGATCGCCCCGGTCTTCCATCCACCGCCGGCAACCTCGCTCCAGAAGCACACCGTTGCCCGCGGGACCCCAACCGGATCACTGAACGCAGGTTCCCTGACATGCGGGTGGAACACCTCGGGCACTGAATCGAACAGGCCCGGCCACGGAGCCGGCGGGTTGACCCGGTAAGGGCTCATCGGCGACTCATGATCGAATCCGCGGGCATACGCGCCGGCCGGTGAAAAGACGATCGAGTAGTCGTTCCCGTGCCCATCGCGCATCGAGGCCATCTCCTCGGCCTCAGCCCACTTGGAATCGAACGAGAAGTACCGAGACTCCCAGTCCGGGCTCATGATCGAGTCCAGCATGGCCATAGCCCGGGAAAGATCACGAACGACCGAGACCCCAGGCAACCCGCGAATAGGCTCAAAAGCAGACATAACACCATTCAATCGGAACTTCGGCGGACCCAGTCGGCGCGAGGCGGTGCGATGGCCTGCGGCTTCCGCGCCTTAGATTCAGACGATCAACGCAACGCTGCTGGTGGATGGGTGGATCGTGCCTCGGATGGGTCGGCCGGGAATGTCGGACGCGATGAAAGAGGACTTGTGGCGGCGGGTCACTCCATCAGCGTGATCTCCCGGGCACTGGGTAAGCCCCGGGGTCGGTTTCACGGCGCTGAAGCACCATGGCGGCATCACGCCGGCCGAGCGAGTGCGCCGGGCCGCACCACCTTCCACGCCATCGAGACCAGCGTGACGATCGGGATCCACGGCGCGGACGCCGATGCCCGGATCACCCTCCTGCGCCTTGCCCTCGCCACGCTGGTCACCAACCACAGGCTGACCGCCCGGCACGGGTCACGGTGAGACCCAGGCGCGGCCTGCTGGAGCCGCGCTGTCGGAGAGGCGGGCCGGGAGTACGGTCCGGTCAGGAGGCGGGTTCGTCGATGAGCTCGATCTCGATGGCCAGGACGCCGAGGGCTTCCTTCTCTGGGCCGTAGATGCGGCGGATGTTGGCGAGTTGCTGTTCGCGGGGGCTGGTGGGGTTGACCTTCGCCGGGCCTTCGGTGTCGATCATCTCCTCGAAGGTGCGGTAGCGGGCGACGCGCTTGACTCGGGTCAGGACGTCGTCCCGGCCGCACACGAACCGGATGTGGTCGTCGGCGGCGAGGGTACGGAGGCTGGCGTACTGGACGCGAACCTCGATGGTCTTGGTGCCGTCTGCGACGAGATCGAAGTAGCGGCGGTAGAGGTTCATCTCTCGCGCGCGGGGCGCGGTGGCGGAGGCGGGGCGTGCGGTCATGACGCGGTCCAGTTCGGCGGTGGTGTAAGAGCGGTAGAAGTGCTTGGGGTCGGCGAGCATGCGTCCGACGAGCCAGACCATGGCGTCGACGAAGCTGCCGGTGTCGCCGTCCCAGTCGGTGACGTCCAGAACGTCCGCGCCTGGTGTCAGGCTCGCGGCGTCGCTCTGCGCATCCTGTCAGGCCCGCTGTCGAACTTCCACGACCTCGCCGCCGACGACACCACGCGGGTGTGTGTTAACTTGGCCGAGTGACTAACTTGGCCGAACGACCAAATTCCGCTCGCGGGGATCGGCGGCGCGAGCAGTTGGTGGAGACGGGTATCGCGCTCCTGAGCGAGCAAGGGTGGTCCGGCCTCACCGCGCGCGCCTTGGCCGAGCGGGCCGGTGCCAATCCCGGCCTGATCCACTACCACTTCGGTGGCCTGCCCGGCCTGCACGCGGAGATCTACCGGCGGGCGGTCGAGCTTCTCGTCAGCCCGCTCATCGAAGAGTTGCTCGGCGCCGGTGACGAACGCGCTGCCCTGGCCACGATCCGGGGGCTGCTGCCGTACACGACGGGAGACGAGCCCTCGTCCCGGCTGGCCGTGGAGCTGATCTCCGGGGCGGTTCGCGACCCCGCCCTGGGCGTGGTGCTGCGCGACGAGTTGCGCCAGGCCCGCATGCAGGTCGCCGACCGGCTGAGCCTGCTGCACCCGGGCTGGTCTCCGGCCCAGGCGATCGGCACCGCCACGTTGATCGTCGCCGCGATCGACGGGCTGATACTGCACCACCTGGTCGACGGAGAGCTCGCCGTGGACGAGGCGATGGCCGTGGTGGAGCGACTGCTGCCGGAGGAAGAGGCGTGAGGGTCCTCATCAGCGGGGCCGGGATCGCCGGGCTCACGCTGGCGTACTGGCTGCGGCATCGCGGCATCGAGCCTGTGGTGGTGGAGCGAGCGCCAAACGGCCGTATGGGCGGATACGCGGTCGACTTCTTCGGCACCGGCTACGACGTGGTCGAGCGCATGGGCATCCTCGACCGCCTGAGGTCGCACCGGTTGCCGATCGACCGGGTCGAGTTCGTCGGCGCCCCCGGCCGGCCCGGGACCCGGATGTCGGAGGCGCTGCTGGGCCGCGTCTACCACGGGCCCTACCTGCCGCTGATGCACAGCACGCTGGAGGCCACGCTGCTCGATGCCGTCGCCGACGTGGAGATCCGCTACGCCGACAGCATCGCCGAGGTCGACGACACCGGCGCGGACGTCGAGGTCGGCTTCGCGAGCGGCGGCAGTGAGCGGTTCGATCTGCTGGTAGGGGCCGATGGCATCCATTCGCTGACACGGGAGCTCGTCTTCGGACCGGAGTCGCGTTTTCTTCGCCCGGTCGGCTGCTCGCTGGCCTCCTATCCGGTGACCGACCGCTACAACTGGGGCCGGATGCGAGCCCATTACACCGAACCTGGGCGCCAGGTCGCCGTCTACCCGAGCGATGAACGCGGGAAGCTGATCGCCCTGCTGGTGTTCCGCTCCCCGCACAATGAGAACGTCCCGCGCGGACTGCGAACAGATCTGCTGCGGACCCGGTTCGGCGGCATGGGCTGGCTCACCTCGGCGCTGCTGGCCGAGGCCCCGGCCGGAGAATCCGTCTTCATGGACAGGATGGCGCAGATCGTGATGCCCTCCTGGCACCGTGGCCGAGTGGCGCTGATCGGTGACGCGTGCGGCTCCATGACCCTCGTGTCGGCTCAGGGCGTCTCCATGGCGATGGCCGGAGCGTACATCCTGGCCGAAGAGCTGGCGTCGGACGCCGGCCACGAGCGCGCCTTCGCCCGCTACCAGGCGCGGATGTATCCCGAGGTGCGGCGTCGCCAGAACAACGCGCTGCTGTACGCCCGGCTGCTGGTGCCTGCCACCCCGGCCGGCGTGACCGCTCAGAGCCTGGTCAGCCGAGTTCTCGCGCGCCAGGCGTTCGCACCGCTCCTGCGCCGGCAGTTCGGTTCGGAGAGCATTCTGCTCCCTGCCTCCGCAGAGCTCGGAAGAGGCTGAGTCTTGGAGATCGTCAACAGGCCCGCACCGCCCACCGGGCTGCGTCGCAGGCTGTGGCGCCTGCCCATCCTGCTGTACCGGATGGGGTTGGGCCCGCTGCTGAGCCGCCGCATGATGTTGCTCACCCATACCGGACGGGTCTCCGGTCGTCGCCGCAAGGCCGTCATCGAGGTCGTCCAGCGCGATGCGCACGCCTACATCGCCGCCTCGGGGTTCGGCGTCAGGGCGGACTGGTACCGCAACGTCGTGGCCTCTCCCGAGGTGATCATCCAGGTCGGCGGCCGCGTCATGCGGGTGACGGCCAGCCCCGTCGAGGCTGACAGCGGTGCCGAGATCATGGCCCGGTACGCGCGCCGCCGTCCCGCCGCCGCCCGGCGGCTGTGCAAGATCATGGGCTTCGCCGTCGACGGCAGTCCGAACGACTACCGCGAGGTGGGGAGAAACATCCCGTTCGTCCGCTTCACCCCGCGCCAACCCCGCCGGCCGCGTTGAAACGTCCGTCGTCGGCTACAAGCTGATGAAAGCTGCCCTGATGCCTGACCGGGTTCGGGGGTCAACACGCGTGTCGGCATAATCGCCTACACGTGTCAAGACTCCTCGAACCACGGGACTGATAGCGATCATGCTGCAACACACGACTCTTCGGCGGGCTGTGAGGCGCGGGAGCGCGGTCATGGGTTGTGCCCTCCTCGCCGGCAGTACGGCCTGCGCCGCCCTCTGGCCCGCCCCTGCCCCGCAGTCAGCGGATGCCAAGCCGTCGGCCGAGACCAAGCCTTCGGGCGAGACCGGGCCGTCGGCCGAGACCGGGCCGTCCGCTGCGGCCGAGCCGTCCCAGGATCCGAAGAGTGTCTTTCTGGAGTCGCTGCGCCGCCAGGCGACCCAGCCGGTGATCGCCACGGTGCAGGAGCACTACCAGCGGGAGGACGCCTATCCCGGTGGCAGCAGGAAAGTGGTGGTCTCCGCCTTCGACTACCGGTCCAAGGCCATCAAGCTGGAGGAGAGCGAGGTCTCGGTGACCGACGGGCGGCCTCGGGTGATTCGGGCCACCCGCTGTGCCGCCGGGACCGAGCGGTTCTGGACCGACCATTCCCGGCGCTGGGAGAACAGGGGCAGCAAGTGCCCCAGCCCCGTCGACCCGCTGTGGATCAACGACGGCATCGGTATCGGCGGGCTCACCAAGGAGCAGGCCGGGGCGCTGGTCGAGACGCTTGACGGGTACCAGGGGCTGATCCATGGGGATTCCGTGACCACGGTGCGGCGCGACGGGAGACCGTACCTTCGGCTGGATGTCACGGTGCGCCACATGAAGCTCGGCGACGGCGCGAGCGCGGGTGCGAGCATGTTCGGCGACGCGGTCAAGACCATCGACGTGGACGTGGCCGGTCATCCGTACGGCTGGCTCGGGGGCGATCCCGGGCTGAAGATCGTCCGCCTGGTGGACCCGGAGACGCTGCTCCCCGTCTACTCCCAGATGGAGGAGACCGAGACGGGATGGAGGATGCATCGGGTGCAGTACGACTTCGACGGCCCGATCGGGACGAGTGACCTCCCCAAAACCCCGGAGGTCGCCCGGATGACCTGGGAGCCGGAAAAGTCACAATAGCCGGGGTTGCTGATCGAGCAGCGAGGTGAGCGTGCGCCCGCCTTCCCCAAGGTAGATCGCCGAAGGTCGTCCGTGCGCCGGTCGCGTCCGGTAGCCTCCCCTAACGATCTTGATTCCCCGCTACCGAAGGATCAGGGGGAGGATTCCGTCTCACCGCACGCAACCCCCCAAGGGCCTGCTCCGCCGACTCGCGTGTGATCGAGGAAGACTCAACGTCGAATGAAGCCGAGAGAAACGCTTGCCGCCCTGCACGACTTCTGCGTCGAGCGTTTCGGCGCGGAACTCACTCCCCGCATCATCAGCCTCGCCCGCCCCGGTTTCGACCTGAGGAGAGCCGAGCCGGGCGAGGGGTCGGGCCACTGCCGATTCGGTGGCCGGGCGATGCTCGAACCGGGGACGCCGTGGCCCACCTGCGAAGACGGTCCGTTGAGTCTGTTCGCCGTCCTCGACACCGATGTCCTTGCCCCCTGGCTCGGGGACCTCGTACCGGTCGGCACCGGCCTGCTCAACTTCTTCTCCCTCGACGACGTCAGGTCGGCGTTCGAACCGGAGGCCGTGGCTGTGATCGCCGCCCGTTCCGGGTGTGCCGTCGAGACAGACCCGCCCGCCGAGTCCAAGGTCTTCGCACCGGTCGCTTGGAAGGCTGAGCCCGGATTCGCCATGCCCGACGGCTATGACGCGGCCTGGAAGAAGACTCTCGACGATGTCGAGTACGACACCTACGAGTACATAAGCGACTACGTGCGCATCGGTAACACCGAGAGCGACTGGTTGTGGGGACGGCCGGGCGTTCTCACCAGCGGGGAAATCGCCTTCGGCTGGCCGGTGCTCCCAGGGGCTGTCCCGCAGAACTTTCCCGATGGCGAAGACCCGAACTCCTTTCACCACCTGCTCCAATTGTCCGATCAGGGTGAGTGGCACACGGAGGGCGAAGGCGGCTGGATGCATTGGTCGATCCCCACCCGAGCGCTGCGGTCCGGAGACTTCAGCCAGGCGATCCCGACGCCGGACCTCTTCTAGCCGGCGTCAGCGCCGATCGGACGGCGTGCGGTTCGGCGATTTGCAGGTCGATGCGCCGCCGTTCCCGCTCGAACTCGGTGTCGAGGTCCTCGCCGCCGGGCACCCGACCACGGTGGTCTCCTCAGTCGTCACCCGGGCCGCCAAGGACGCCGTCGACGTTGCGGCGGCGGCGGGCCACGGAGGCGGCTCCGCCGCCCGCCTCGCCGAGTTCCTCGGCCGTGGCCCTTCCGCGGTCGGGTGAGGTGGTGCAGACGGGCGGGGACGTCTCACGGCCTGCTCAGGACACCTTGACGTAGACGGGCTTGTGGTCGGAGGAAGCCGCTCGCCCTTCGACGAAGCAGTCGGTGACCGTGCCCTTGGGCGCGAACAGGTAGTCCAGCTTCAGTCCGTTGTCGTGGGTGGCCCGCCCATTGCGGACCTCCCCGTTCTGGTCGCACTCCTGATAGGCGTCATACAGCGGTACGGTCACCGCCCGCTCGTCCGCGCTGCCACCTGAGCCGCCGGGCGGGCGGGCGTTGAGGTCGCCGCCGATGATCGGCCGGTTCCCCGCGGAGTTCGCCGCCAACGCCATCAGCTCCCGGACCTGCTTGGTCCGGAACGGCGCCCCCGCCTGGTGGTCGTCATACGACAGTCCCGCGCTCAGGTGCGCACCGCAGACCCGGGCCTTCTTGGCCGGGATCGTCGCGCACAGCGCCACCCTGCGCTGGTACCAGGACGGCGAGGTCAGCGCGTGCTCGCTGATCGTGGGCGCGCTGTCGGCCACGGCCAGCGCGATGCTGTAGTTGCCACGCGAGGCACCGGTACCCGTCTGGCGGGCGCAGGTCTTGGCCGTGCCGTCCGAGGACTTGATGGTCGCCGAGCGGACCGTCCAGGTTCTGCCGGTCTTCTCCTCAAGCGTCCGCTCCAGCGTGCCGGTGCCGCCCGAGCAGAACTCCTGCAACATGATCACGTCGGGCTTGATCGCCAGGCTGCGCGCGTACCAGGCGACCTTCCACGCCACGTCCTGGTGGTTGGCGCCGTGGAAGAAGCACGCCGTGTTGTGGCTGGCGCAGATGTTCCACGTCATGACCGAGATGGGCGGAGGCGCGGCCGTCGCCGTGGCGGGCGGAGAAGCGGCCATCACGGCGGTGGGCACGGTCAGAACCGCCGCCCATAATGCATGTGCGATCATGACATGTCATACAACCACGTCTTTGAGTGATCGGCCCAGAGCCAGCACCCGCGATCCGCGACCGCCGGACGCGGGGCCACCCGGGTCACTTCTCGATCGGCCAGTTGTCGCCGGTCCACCACCAGCCGTCGTCGAGGGGCGTGCACACGTACTGCTCGTACTCGTCCTCGTTGAGAAGGGCGCAGGGGTCGGTGTCCGCGCTCAACACGCGGGTGAACCCGATCCGCTCCGGCTTCATCTCCGCGACCGCGAGAAACAGCACATCGCCCTCCCTGTCCACCGCCGCCGAGCCGAGGAGCAGCCTCCGGTGGCGATCCGGCAGCACCGAATGCCCCTGCGGGAAGGTGTCACCGATGCGCGCCACCTCGGCGAAGGCGGTCCGGTGGAGGTCGAACCAGGTCTGCCGGAAGACCCGCTCCCATGGAATCAGCGCGCCGATCGCCACCCCCACGATGATCTGCGCGGCCATTACCGGCAGCAGCCGACGCCGCCCCAGCCGTACCGCCCACCAGGTCGTCAGCGCGACCGCCACCAGCCACAGCACGGGATAGGCGAGCGGCCACGGCGACAACCCCCGTTCCAGCCACAAATGGAAGTAGTACGCCGCTACGAGCGCACCCCAGCTCACGACCGAACAGAAACCCAGCATGATCGTTAAACGCGCCCATACCGGGAGCGGTTCAGGGCAGATGGCCGGCGCGGGGCCCGAAGTCCACGCGGCTGCGTGGAACGCTTGGTTGCGGTGTCATGGGGGATTCTGTGAGGACGGCCCCGCGCGGCCAGGCCTGCCGCGCCGATCCACTGAAGATTTTTTCCGAGCGGCGATGACTTTCCACGCTCCCGAAGGTCTACACACCGACCCCGCTTCACACGGGGTGCTCGAACGGAAGGACAGAACGGCATGACCACCACCCGCACTCTCGCCGTCCCCGGCGCCCGCCTGCACTACGAGGTCCGGGGCACCGGCCCTGTCCTCGTCATCATGGGCTCGCCGATGGACGCCGCCGCCTTCGCCCCCATCGCCGAGGCGATGGCCTCGGACCACACCGTCGTGACCCTCGACCCGCGCGGGATCTCCGGCAGCGAACTCGACGACCCGAAGCAGGAGTCCACCCCCGACCTGCGGGCCGACGACGTCGCCGCGATCCTCGACGACCTCGGTGTCGAGCGGGCCGACGTGCTCGGCAGCAGCGGCGGCGCGGTCACGGCGCTCGCGCTCGTGACCCGCCACCCGAACCGCGTCGGTACGGTGGTCGCACACGAGCCGCCGCTGCTGGAGCTCCTGCCGGACGCCGCGGAGCGGAGGGCGGCCACCGACGACATCGTGGCGACCTTCCACCGGGACGGCATCGGCGCGGCCTGGATGAAGTTCATGGGGAGCGCCGGGTTCGAGGCGGACGACGAGGGGGCGCCGGTCGAGGCTCCCGAGGAGCCGTCGCTTCAGGACCTGGCCAACAGCGCCCGCTTCTTCGCCTACGAACTGCAGGCGACCACCCGGTACGTCCCGGATGTGGCGGCCCTGACCGCCGGCCCGGCCCGCGTGGTCGTGGGGCTCGGGAAGGAGTCCGGCAAGCTGGACACCTTCGACACCTCGAAAGCGCTGGCCGAGGTGCTGGGCACGCAGACGGTGGAGTTCCCGGGGGACCACGGGGGGTTCATCGGGGAGACCGAGGACTTCGCCGCGACCCTCAGGAAGGTGCTGGCGGGCTGAGCACCCGCCGAGCGCGTTCTTCAGGGCAGGGACAGGCGGACCACCACGCAGGCCGCCGCCCAGCGGGCGGGCAGGCCCTCGCTGTCGGGGGCGTTGAGGCGCGCCTTCGCCAGCGCGGCGACCACCTCCGGCTCGGCGGCCTGGTCGACCACGCTCACCGGCGCGTCGAACTCCACCAGTCGCGCCCCGTTGTCCTTGCTCCGCAGCGTCACGCGCACCTGCGACGACTCGGCCAGGCCGGGCAGGTCCTGCTCGCCGCCGCCCGTCACCACGTAGATGGCCCCGTCGTGGAAGGTGTGCCACGCCAGGCGCGGCCGGTCGAGCGTCAGCCACAGCACGCCGGACTTCTTCGCGCCTTCTTCGATGCCGGTCACCCCTCGATGGTAACGAGCGCTAGCGTGGGCGCATGCGATCACGTCGTTCGGTGCTGGCCGTGCCAGGCAGCAACCCCCGGTTCCTGGAGAAGGCCCAGACGCTGGCCGCCGACGAGGTCTTCCTCGACCTTGAGGACTCCGTGGCGCCGACGGCCAAGGCCGAGGCCCGCGCCAACGTCGTGGGCGCGCTGCGCGAGGGCGACTGGGGCGGCCGGATCCGCGCCGTGCGCGTCAACGACCTGTCCACGCACTGGACCTACCGCGACGTCATCGAGGTCGTCGAGGGCGCCGGGGAACACCTCGACGCGATCATCCTGCCGAAGGTCCAGGACCCCACCGAGGTCGTCTGGCTCGACACGCTGCTCACCCAGATCGAGAAGACGACGGGCCTCGACGTGGGCCGCATCGGCATCGAGGCCCAGATCGAGAACGCCAGGGGCCTGGTCAACGTGGACGCCGTCGCGGCCGCCTCGCCCCGGCTGCAGGCGCTGGTGTTCGGCCCCGCCGACTTCATGGCCTCCATCAACATGCGCACCCTGGTCGTGGGCGAGCAGCCGCCCGGCTACACCGAGGGCGACGCCTACCACTACATCCTCATGCGCATCCTCATGGCCGCCCGCGCGCACGACCTCCAGGCCATCGACGGGCCGTACCTCCAGATCAAGGACGTCGAAGGCTACCGCCGGGTCGCGGCGCGGTCGGCGGCGCTGGGCTTCGACGGCAAATGGGTGCTGCACCCGGCGCAGGTCGAGGCGGCCAACGAGGTGTTCTCGCCCTCGCAGGACGACTACGACCACGCCGAGCTGATCCTTGAGGCGTACGCGTATTACACGACGGTCGAACGGCGCGGCGCCGCCATGCTCGGCGACGAGATGATCGACGAGGCGTCCCGCAAGATGGCGCTCGTCGTGGCCGCCAAGGGCCGGGCTGCGGGACTGAGCAGGACGAAGACCTTCTCCCCCTGACCCGAACATCCCGCTTCACCAGTCAGAATATGGACATGCAGGACAACCACCTTCCCTACGGTCACCAGTACCCGCCGCCGCCGCAACCGGCGGGATGGTTCCTGCCCACGCCGCGCGGCGCCCGCTACGACCATCTCGCCCGCAACGGCGCCACCGAGCTGTGGCGGCCGATCGCCGGCACCCTTCTCGTCGCCGGCGCCTTCTTCCTGATGGGCGTCGTGGTGATCGTGCTCGGCAAGGTGCTGGAGCTGCTGTTGCGGCTGCCCGCCCCGACCGGGACCCAGTTGTTCGGCGACCCGCTGTTCGGCCTGGTGTTCGTGCTGCTGTCGATCGCCGTGGTACTGCCCGCCGTCTACGGTGTCACCGCGCTCGTCCAGCGCCGCAGGCCCGGTACGCTCTCGTCGGTCGCCGGGCGGTTGCGGTGGCGGTGGATGTTCATGTGCGCGGGCGTGGCGGTGCTCGCGCTGGTGCTGGGGCAGACCGCACAGGTGGTGGCCTTCACCCTCACCGGGCAGGCCGGGGAGGCGGTGTTCACCTGGGAGGGCTGGAGCGGGTTCGTCCCCGCGATGATCATCGTCCTCCTGCTGGTGCCGTTCCAGGCGGCCACCGAGGAGTACATGTTCCGTGGGTGGCTGCTCCAGGCGTTCGGCTCGCGGCTCGGCAGCCCCGTGTGGGGGATCGTCCTCGGGTCGCTGGCCTTCGCCTCGCTCCACGGGTACTCGTGGGTCGGGCTGATCGACGTGTTCAGCTTCGGGGTGGTCACCGGGTTCCTCGCGGTGCGCACCGGCGGGCTTGAGGCGCCCATCGCCATCCACGTGATCAACAACGTCCTGGCGTTCGGGATCGCCTCCGCCGCGGGCAAACTGGAGGAGGCCCTGGACCAGGGGGCGGTCCCGGTGCCGTGGCAGGCGCTGGTCGGGACCGTGGTGCAGCTCACGGTGTTCACGCTCGGGGTGCTCCTCCTGGCGAGGAAGCGGTCGGTGGCCACGCTTTCCGCGTGACCTCGCGGCACAGGGCTCGCGTTTCCGGCAGTGTCGTGCTGGTGTGGATGCTGTGGCGGCCGTGGAGGTGATCGTCTCGTACGACGGGGTAGAGGTAACCGCGTGCGGTGCTTCGTGTAATCGCAAGTCATGAAATATCCGTACAGCTTGCCCCGAAACGGCTGACTCGCCACGCCCCGGACCCTCACGAGACTCTGGCCCCCGAGGCCCCCAGAGGAGGTGTGTCACGTGTCCTCCGGCTCCAGCGGCCGGCAGCCGCCGGACGACCCCCACCCGCCCCGCCCGGCAGGCACCCACCCCTACGCCCCCGCCCCGCGCCAACCGGGTGACCGGGGGAGTCCGCCCCCACGAGACGGACGGCTGCCGGATGCCGATCCGCCTTCTCATGACGACGGGCCTCCGCACGCTGACCGGGCACCTCGTGACGGGCCTCCGCACGCTGACCAGCCGCCTCGTGACGGTGGGCCTCCGCGTGCTGATCGGCCGCCTCGTGACGATGACGACACGGTCCCGCACCGAGTCCTCGGCCCCGCCCGCCGCAGGAGCGGCGGCGACCCGCGCGGTGAGCAGCCGAGGCTCAGGCACGCACCGCCGAGGCCCGGCGAGGACCGAGGAGTACCGCTCGCCTCCCCATGGGGTCAGCCGCCGTTCGTGACCCCGCGTCCCGGCGAGAACGGCCCGACGCGTCACGACGAGGACGGCCCGGCACGTTCGGACGAGAACGGTTCGCTCGGTTCAGCCGAGGACGGCCCGGCTCATCAGGGCGAGGGCGGTTCACTGGAGGACAACCCGGGGCGTTCCGGCGAGAACCGTCCTCCTCCTGGCGACCGGCGGCGGGTCGACGATGCGGCCGCCCGTGCGAACTCGCCCCACGGAGGCGCGGCGGTCGGGGATCCTGATGAGGGCGGTGGCCCGGGGGCCACGGGAGGCTCGGGGATATCTGGGGGTGGTATGTCCGAGGAGTCTGCGGGTGAGGCGGCGCCGAGGGGGCGGAGACCGTACAGCTCGCCTGATGAGGACGGCGCCGAGCCGAGCCGCCCGCGTCGGTTGGTCGACCGGCCGGACAAGCTCGTCGCCACCGGCACACCCCGACCGCTCCCCGCGAAACCGGAGCCTCAGAACCCACCCTCGGACGACGCCCACCGGCATGAAACGGCCGATCACGACCCACCCTCGGACGACGCCCACCGGCATCAGGCGGCCGATCACGACCGTCCCGGAGACGACGACCACGACCGGCGCGACCGGGCGGCGCGGGAGGAGGACGCGCTGCGGGGTGCGCCTGAGCATGACGAGCTGGTCCATCGCGTCGGTGGTCCGCCCGCAGGCAGGCCCACCCGCCCCGACCTGCTCCTGGCCGACCCCGACGGACCCGGCAGGCACCACCGCGCGGGTCCGGCGCCCGCCGCGATCCGCAGGGCGGGCCCCATGGGCAGGCGCCGGCAGCGGCGCCCCGTCCTGCTGGCGGCCGCCCTCGCGGTGGTGCTCGCGAGCGGGGTGATCGGCTGGCGCTGGTGGGGGGACACCGGCCTGCGGCTGGAGCAGGGGACCGGCCACTCGGGCGACGAACTGTTCACGGTGCGCGGCACGGGCGACGGCTCCACCCAGAAGCTCAACGCCATGGCCGCCTCGGACGGCGCGGTGGTGGCGGTGGGCAGCGACACGACGAGCCCGACCCCGCGCCCGCTGTTCCTGTTCTCGCCGGACAACGGCGACACCTGGCGCCTCGGCACCGTGGAAGGGGCGGCCGCCACGGCGACGGTGCAGCGGGTGGTCGGCGGCGACGGCCTGTGGCTGGCGAGCGGCGGCGACGAGACCGGCACCGAACGCGGCCTGTGGACCAGCTCGGACGGCGAAGCCTGGACCGCCGTGGCCGCCGACGGCCTGGCCGCCTTCCACAAGGGCGACTACGTGCACGACCTGGCGAGAACCGCCTCCGGCTTCGTGGCGACCGGCCGGACGACCAGGCAGGACGGCAGCGCGGGCCCGGCCGCCTGGCGTTCGGAGGACGGCACCACCTGGGAGCGCGCCGACCTGCGCGGCCTGCGGACGGGCGAGCTGAAGGCGGTGGTGGCGCGCGACGACACGGTGGTGGCGCTGGCCCAGCCGTCGGAGGGCGCCGGTTCGCGGGTGGTGCGCTCGGCCGACGGCGGCCGGACCTGGCAGGCCACCGGCTTCCACCTGCCCGAGGCGATGCCCAGGGCGGGGTCGCTGGCGGTGCTGCCCGACCGGTTCGCGCTGGTGCCGCTCAGGCGTCCCTCGGTCGACGGCAAGGTGCGGGTGTACTGCTCACCGGACGGCTCGGCCTGGTCGCAGTGCGGCTCGATCGGCGGCCTCGGCGGGCAGGGGCCCGGGGTGGAGAGCGTGATCTCCCACGACGGCGGCCTGGCGGTCGTCACCCGGGCGGGGCTGGAGAAGTACACGGTGCTGGCCAGCTCCGACGCCCGCGAGTGGACCAGGCACGCCGACCTCGGCCAGTTGTCCGGCGCGAGCCTGCGCGGGTTCGCGATGGCCGACGGCACCCTGTTCGCGGGCGGCGACCGCGCGGCGGCCGACGTGGACAACCAGCCGGTCCTCATGTCCGCCCCCGAGACGGGCACAGGGGACGGCAGAGCCACGCGGGTGGATCTGTCCGGCGTCGAGGGACTGAACCGGGTGGCCAGGGAGACCACCCGGGTGGCGCAGGCGGGCGGCAGGTACGTCGCGGTCGGTGCGGCCTCGGGCGACGCGGGCATCTGGACCAGCCCCGACTGGAAGAACTGGACGTCGGCCGCGTTCGGCGGCCCTCGCAGGCAGGTGCTCAACGACGTCGTCCACGGCGGCCGAGGCTGGCTGGCCGTCGGCGCCACCCAGTCGGGCACGGCGACCACGGACCCGCTGCTCGTCACCAGCGCCGACGGCAAGGAGTGGAAGCGCGTGGACGCGCCCGGCCGGGCCGACGATCATCCGTACCTCGACGTGCGGGCGGCGGCGGCCGGTGAGAAGGGCTACGTCCTCGCGGGCGAGGACAGGAGCACCTCGGGTACGGCGAGCGCCGCGATCTGGTTCTCCTCGGACCTGAAGACGTTCACCCGCTCGCGGAAGCTGCCGCGCGACGGCGCGGACGCCCGCGTGCACGACGTGGCCGCCAACCCGGGCGGGTACGTCGCGGTGGGCGGCACCGGCACGGGCGAGGCCGAGCAGGCGGTCGTGTGGACGGCAGCGGCCGACGGCCTCGACTGGACGCAGCGGCCCCGGCTGAGCCCGCCGGGCGCGGGCGCCTCCGTGCTGCGCCAGGTGGTCGCCCATCGGGGCGGCCTGGTGGCGACGGGCGCCGCCCAGGTGGACGGCGAGCGCAGGCCGTTCGCCGCCTACTCGGCCGACGGCGGCGAGAACTGGGAGTACTCGTGGCTGCCCGCCGACGAGGCGGCGGCGGTCCACGACCTGGCGGCGGGGAAGGGCGGGCTGGTCGCGGTCGGCTGGCACGGCGTCCCCGGCACGGGGGACAGCGCGGCGTGGGTGTCGCCGGACGGCCGCGCCTGGAACCGGCAGGATCCGGACCTCACGCGGCTGAGCGGCGACGGCATGCAGTGGCTGGCGGCGGTCAGCGTCAAGGGCGCGGAGGTGGCGGCGCTGGGCCGCTCGACGACGTACGCGAGCGACCACCTGACCCTGTGGTCCTCGAAACTGGTCGGCTGACGGTTCTAGTCGGGTAGCGCCTGCCACGATCGGAGGGCGGTGACGAGCCCGTCGGTGAGGGGGAGGGTGTGCAGGTCGGCGGCGGTGCACCAGCGGGCGTCCCTGGCGTCGTCGCCGGGCCGCAGCCGGCCTCCGGTGACGACGGCGTGGTAGTCGCGGATCACGTAGGTGACGCCGGAGGGGCCGGGGCGGTCCACGGTTCCGGCGAGGAGGGCGGCGGCGACCCGCAGGCCGGTCTCCTCGGCGAGTTCGCGGGCCAGGGCCTCGGCGTCGGTCTCGCCCGCGTCGACGCGCCCGCCGGGCAGCGACCAGAGCCCTTCGCCCGGCGGCCGTCCGCGCTGGATCAGCAGCAGCCGACCGGCGTCGTCGAAGACGATCGCACCCACGCAGTTTACCCGCATATGGTGAATATTACGATGACATAACGGCCGAGGTGTTGACGGGGTCGTCGCCGACGCCGCACCGTGGGTAGTTGTGAGGGCGCATCCATCCTGTCCACGGTGTTTCGGGCCGCTTCATGCGCCCAGCGCGTGGTCCAGTGCCTGGCGCTGCGTCGTCCACGGCGATGTGCTGCCCTATCAGCCGCCGCTGCACCCGACCACGAGCGCGGTGGAGACGCTGCGCCGTACCTCTCTCGTGCCCGTCTGGCTGCCCTGGCCGTTGCCGCCGGGCTGGCTGGTGACGGGCTTCGCCGACGTGGGCGACGAGCGTACCGGCGGCCGCGCCAGCGTGGTCGCGCTCGGCGGGCCCTCGGTCACGCACGGTCCGGCCGACCTGCTGATGATCGCGGAGGAGCCGGGCGTCGGCCTCGGGGCCGCTCTGGCCGGGCTGGCCGGTCCGGACCCGGGCGTCGGCTTCGACAAGGGGCCGCCCAACGCGAAGATCGACGTGCTGGGGCATCCGGCGTCGATGTGGTGTGTCGACGGGGCCGATGACCGGGCGGCGTACGCGGGCGAGGCGCTCGGGAACTGGCTGTGGGCCATCGCCTGGCCGCAGGAGGCGGGCTGCCTGATCGCCCTGGCCCAGTTGGAGCTGCGCGACCTCAGAAGCCCTGACCAGGACCTGGACCTACCCTTCGGGGCCTTCAGTCCGCGCCTCGACGGGTGAGGCGGATTGTAGTGCAGCGGGCCTCGGACGATGACGCGAGGGGATATTGTTCTCGGCGTGACAGCGCGTATTGAGCGAGTGGTGACCGAAGGCGTGGTCGAGATCGACGGCGTCGAGCACAAGGTCGAGAACAACACCTGGATCGTGGGCGACGACGACGAGGTCATCGTCATCGACGCGGCCCGCGACGCCGAGAAGATCCTGGAGCGGGTCGGCGAGCGCGAGGTGCTGGCCGTCATCTGCACCCACGGTCTGCCCGATCACGTCGGTGCCGCCATCGAGGTGGCCAGCCGCGACGAAGCGGTGATCGCCCTTCATCCCAAGGACAAGCCGCTGTGGCGGGAGACCTGGTCGGAGACCTGGCCGGACATCGACATGGAGGACGACGGCATCTTCGGTGTCGCCGACGTCCAGCTCGACGTCATGGAGACCCCCGGCATCAGTCCGGGCGGCGTGAGCCTGTACTGCGAGGGCCTGTCGGCGGTCTTCACCGGCAAGACGCTGCAGGCCGACGGACCGGGCAAGCTCGGCGGCGAGTACCCGGCGCTGGCCGACCAGCTGACCGCGATCGGCGGGCGGCTGTTCACGCTGCCGCACGAGACCAGGGTGCTGGCCGTCCACGGCGACGAGGTGACGGTGGGAGATCTGGAGCCACACTTCGACGACTGGGTGTCCGGTTCGCTGACGCGCAGCGCCGACGACGCCGACGACGACAACAAGCAGGGGCCGCTGTCCGACGGTTCCAGGATCGCCGGGATCAAGCTCAACCCGGACGCCTGAGCGTGTACGACCAGCTCCCGCTGGACGGTATGCCGCGGCGGCTCTACTCGTGCACGCCGTCGCGGTTGAACACCTGGCTCGACTGCCGCCGCCGCTACCGGTTCACCTACCTGGACCGGCCGCAGCCGGCGAAGGGTCCTGGGTGGGCGCACAACTCGGTGGGGGCCAGCGTGCACAACGCGCTGGCCGCGTGGTGGCGTGAGCCGTACGAGCGCAGGACTTCGCTGACGGCGGCGATCCTGCTCACCAACGGGTGGATCACCGAGGGGTTCCGGGACGCCGAGCAGTCGGGGCGGCACCTGGAGCGCGCCCGCGACCTCGTGTCCGGATATGTCGCGACGCTGGATCCGGCCGACGAGCCCGTCGGCGTCGAGCGTACGGTCGCCACCCGCACCAAGGTCATCTCCGTCTCCGGCCGCATCGACCGGCTCGACCGGCGCGGCGACGAACTCGTCGTGGTCGACTACAAGACCGGCAAACGCCCTCTCACCAAGGACGACGCCCGTTTCTCGCTCGCCCTGGCCCTCTACGCCGTGGCGGCCTCCCGTGTGCTCCGCACGCCGTGCCACGCGGTGGAACTCCACCACCTGCCCACGGGGGAGATCGTCGAGTGGCGGCACACCGACGACTCGCTGCGCCGCCACCTGGAGCGCGCCGAGGAGATCGCCCTGGAGGCGGCGGCGGCCGACGACGCCTACCGCGCTCGGGCCGGGGTGCCCGCGCCGAGGCAGGGCGGCAGTGCGAGCAAGGTCGCGGTCGGCGCCTCAGGCGGCGCGGACGCGCCGGTCCCGGCCGAGGCCGACCCCGAGATCGACAGGGTCTTCGCGCCCAGTCCCGGGCCGATCTGCTCGTGGTGCGACTTCCGGCGCCACTGCCCGGAGGGGCAGGCCGCGGCCGTGGACCGGCAGCCTTGGGAGGGGCTTGCCGAATAGCAGACATCGGATGAGATGGTGGCCTTTATGCTGCGAAAACCCGTTTCAGTCGGAACCTTCCGGAAAAAAGGTCGGATCTAACGGTTGACGGCGCGGTCCAGGCGAAGTCAGATCGTGGGTAACCCCTACCGCACGGAAGGCAGGTGTCCACCCATGGCTCAGCCGAAGGATCCGGGCAAGAAGCAGCCGCCCAGGAACCATGCCAAGAAGGTCCGCACCCGGGGCGAGGAGACCACCTGGCACAAGCCCGACTACCGCGTGGTCGAGGCGTCGATGGAGATGTCCGCCTACTTCCTCGCCACCAGGTAGCCGGACGCCATGCGCCTGCAGGTGCTCGGCACCGCGGCGGGCGGCGGCGTCCCCCAGTGGAACTGCGCGTGCCCCGGTTGCGCCGGGGCGCGCGCACACCCCGCCCGGGCGCGGCGCCACGCAAGCATCGCCGTCCAGACCGCGGAGCGGGTCGTGGTCGTCAACGCCACCCCCGACATCGCCGCCCAGCTCGAAGACTGCCCGTGGATCGCGGCCGACCGGGCGGCCGTGCCGTACGTGGCGCTCACCGACGCCGAACTCGACCACACGCTCGGCCTGCTGCGCCTGCGCGAGGCCGGGGAACTGCACGTCGCGGCCACCTCGGCGGTACGGCGCGCGCTGCGGCCCGTCGAGGAGATCCTGCGGCCCTACGCCCCGATCCGATGGCGCCCGCTGCCGGAGGCCGTCACCGTGTCGGACAAACGGCCGCGCTACGCCGACGGGCCGGGGCGGGGCTGGGTCTCCGCGCTGCGCTTCACCGACGGGGGCAGGACGCTCGTGTACGCCCCCGCCATGGGCGCGTGGACGCCGGAACTGGAGGCCGCCTGTGAGAGCGCCGACTGCGTGATCCTCGACGGCACCTTCTGGGACGACGAGGAGCCCCGCCGTACGGGGATCTCGGAGAAGACCGCGACCCAGATGGGCCACCTGCCCGTCGAGGCCACGATGCGGCGCCTGGCCGGGCTGCGCGCACGCTGCCTGTACACCCACCTCAACAACACCAACCCCCTCGTGGACCCGGGCTCCGGCCGGCACAAGGTGCTGGAGGAACTGGGCCTGGAGGTGGCCGCCGACGGGATGGTGATCGACCTGTGAACCCCTTCGAAGCCGAGCTGCGCGCCGTGCCCGAGGAGCGCTACCACCACCTGCACCCGTTCAACCTGCGCATGCACGCGGGCGAGCTGAGCCAGGCGGAGCTGCGCGGCTGGATCCTCAACCGCTTCCACTACCAGCGCAACATCCCCGTCAAGGACGCCCACGTCCTGGCCAAGCTGCCGACCTCCGACCTGCGGCGCATGTGGCTGCGGCGGATCCAGGACCACGACGGCGCCGCCCCCGGCGAGGGCGGGATCGAGCGCTGGCTGCGACTCGGCGAGGCGGCCGGGCTCGACCGCGACCTGCTGCTGTCGGGGGAGGGCGTGCTGCCGGGGGTGCGGATGGCGGTGGACGGCTACGTGAACCTGTGCCGCAACGGCACGCTGGTGGAGGCCGTGGCGTCGTCGCTGACCGAGTTGTTCGCGCCCGACCTGATGCGTACCCGCATCGCCGCCTTCGAGAAGCACTACCCGTGGATCGGGGCCGAGGGCCTGCGCTACTTCCGTATCCGCGTCGACCAGGGGCGGCAGGACAGCGGCGAAGCGCTGGCGCTGGTCCTCGACCGGGCGCGCACCCGTGAGGACCGCGACCGCGCGGTCGCGGCGCTGCGCTTCAAGTGCGACGTGCTCTGGGCGCTGCTCGACGCCGTGGACGGTGCGTACTGATGGACGACTGGCGTCCCGAACTGTCGCGCTCGGCCGTGCTCCGCCACTGCCCGATCCGCGAGGCCGAACTGCTCATCGTGCCCGAGCGCATCGTGGTGCTGAACGACGAGGCCGCAGAGATCGTCGCCCTGTGCGACGGTGACCGTACGGTCGCCGAGATCGTCGCCGAGTTCCCGCCCGAAGCCGGAGCGGACGTGACGGAGTTCCTGGAGAAGGTCCGCGCGGAAGGCTGGCTGCGGTGAACCCGCCCTGGGCCATGCTGGCCGAACTCACCCACGGCTGCCCCCTGCGCTGCCCGTACTGCTCCAACCCCACCGAACTGGTCTCCCGTACGGCGGAACTGTCCACGGCCGAGTGGCAGCGGGTCTTCGCCGAGGCCGGTGCGCTCGGGGTGGTGCACGCCCATCTGTCCGGCGGCGAGCCGCTGATGCGCCGCGACCTGCCCGTGCTGGTGCGCGCGGCCAAGGAAGCGGGCATCTTCACCCAGCTCGTGACCAGCGGCGTCGGCCTCGGCGGCGGCCGGGTGGCGGAGCTTGCGGAGGCGGGGTTGCACAGCGTGCAACTGTCGGTGCAGGCGGCCTCGGCGGGGGAGTCCGACCGGATCGCGGGCCGCCGCTCGTTCGCGGCCAAGGAACGGGCCGCGGCGGCGGTCACCGGCGCGGGGCTGCCGCTCGGGCTCAACGTCGTGCTCCACCGGCACAATCTCGACCAGGTCGAGGAGCTCATCGAGCTGGGCATCGCGTGGGGGGCGGAGCGGATCGAACTGGCCAACACCCAGTTCTACGGCTGGGGCCTGCGCAACCGCCACGCCCTTCTCCCCACAAGAGCCCAGTTGTCGCGCGCCGAAACAATAGTCACGAAATTTCGGGAAAAAACGGATGCAGAGCTGATCTGGGTGGTTCCTGATTACTTCGATGGCGTCCCCAAGCCCTGCATGGGCGGCTGGGGCGCGATCTCGCTCACCGTCGCCCCCGACGGCCGGGTGCTGCCCTGCCCCGCCGCCTACGACCTGCCGCTGGAGCTGCCCAACGTCCGTGACCGCGACCTGGCCTGGATCTGGGCGCACTCACCCGCCTTCACCGCCTACCGGGGCACCGCGTGGATGTCCGAGCCGTGCCGAAGCTGCCCGCGCAAGGAACTCGACTTCGGCGGCTGCCGCTGCCAGACGTACGCGCTGACCGGCGACGCCGCCCGCACCGACCCCGCCTGCCGCCTGTCACCCGACCACCACCTGGTCACCGAGATCACGGGCGCCGAACTGCCGTTCATCTACCGCACGGTCACCGAGGAGCCCAGCGGCGGGGGTCGGTCAGCCCCTTGAGGCCCTTGCCGACGTCGTAGCCGAGTTCGCCCAGGCGGTCGCGGGCACCGTCCAGCATGCGCCTGGTCGAGGGCATGAACACCCGGTGGTAGGGCGCCTCCGGCACCGCGCCCGCCACCAGGCCGAAGGCCCGCAGCGCCGCCGTCACCCCCGCCTGCGGCACCTCGGGCAGCACGCCGTACATGCGCCGCGCCCAGGCGGGCAGCGTGTAGTAGCAGAGCGCGCCGAACGGGAAGTACAGCGGCTTGCCCGGCGACAGCCTGCGCAACCGCTCGGGCAGCCGGGGCCACAGCAGGAACCGCACCGTGGCCGCCGACTCCTCGACCACCCGCAGCTTCGGGCGCATCCGCTCGAAGTAGGCGGCCATCTCGGCCCGCGAACCGGGCACGTCCTCGGGGTGCAGGCCCACATAGGCGGCGCTCCTGCGCTGCTCACGCAGGTAGCGGTCGGCCTGGTGGCCGGTGAGGGCCAGGCCGCCGCGCCGTACGACGTCGAGGTAGGAGGAGACCTCCGCGCAGTGCACCCACAGCAGCAGCTCGGGGTCGTCCACCCGGTAGGTGCCGCCCTCGTGGGAGATCCGCAGCGAGCGGTGGATGTCCCGCACGCGGCGCCCGATCGCCTCGGCCTCCGCCGGGCTGCCGAACGTCACCCGGCCGACGAAGTCGGCGGTACGCATCAGCCGCCCGAACGGGTCCTCCTGGAAATCGGAGTTCTGCCAGACGCCCCGCATCGCGATCGGATGCAGGGCCTGGAGCATCAGACTGCGGACCCCGGCGACCCACATGCACCGGTTGAGGTGGACCTGCCAGGTCGCCGACTGAGGCGGTTGGACGACGGCCGTTTCGATGCTCGCCATAGCGAGCCGATGATTACACGAGGTCGGACCTGGTGTCCAAAAGACGGGCTTCTGCGGCATTCCAGAACCGGATCAGCGCGGCCGCCGTGGTCTCCGGCGCCTCGACGGCGGGCGAGTGCGCCGCACCCGGCACCACCACGCACTCGGCCTGCAACCTGACCGACATCTCGACCTGCGACTCGGTCGGCCAGCCGTCGTCCTGCTCACCGAACAGCACCAGCGCGGGCACCTCGATCTCCCGCAGCTCGTCGGTGCGGTCGCGCATGGTCAGCACCTGCTCCGCCATCCGGGCCAGGCCCGTGGGGGAGTTGGCCAGCATGCGCTTGTGGAGGAAGGAGAGGATCTCGTCGGACACACCGCCGGTCAGCGCCTCGCGTTCGAGTCCGGTGTGCCAGACGTGCTCAAGCCCGCGATCGGGCACCTCCTCCATGATCTGCCTGCTGTCGCGCGCCCGCCTGCCGACGATGCCCGCCGGGCCCGCGCTCATCAGCGTGAAAGAGGTGAACTTGGTGCGCCCGTCGATGACCGCCTCGCGCGCCACCAGCCCGCCGAAGGAGTGCCCGACCAGGTGGATCGACTCGCCCCCGCCGACCACCTGGGCGACGGCGTCGACGTCCGCGCCGAGCGCCGCGCACGTGTACGCCCCCGGCTCCTCCGGCCCCGGGGTCTCGTACTGGCCGCGCAGGTCGATCGCCACCACCCGGCGCCCTGAATGCGCCAGCGTCTGCAGCACCGCGAGGAAGTCTTCCTTGCTGCCGGTCAGGCCGGGCACCAGCAGGGCGGGGGAGCGCTCGACGACCCCGCTCACCGGGAGCGCCTCAAGGGCCGCGAAGGTGCCTTGAGGCGTCTCAAGATGGCCGGGGGTGACGCCAGGTGGCAGGGTCAGGAATCGCGGCGTACTCACGTGGCGCAACAATACCCCGAGGTCAGCGCGACGACACCGGCCGACGCCGCACGGCGGGGCGAGTTCTAGGGACTTGTCCGTTTTGAGAATTCACCGGATGCACGTCTTCGCGCAGTTGTCCGGCCGCTGCGGCATGGAGTCCGTCCACTCGGCCCGATCGTGGACGGTGATCGACGTGGAGTCGCCGGTCGCCTCGTCGATCTGCTGCCGCGACAGCAGCCTGCCGTCCTTCTCGGAGAACAGGTACCAGGTGTGCCTGTACTCGATCCCCACCCCGCGCTGCCCTGCGGAGTCGGTGATCTGGCCGAGCGGCCGCACCCCCGGCGCCGACTGCACCAGGCGCAGCAGCGCGGCCCGGGTCCCGCCCGTGATCGGGCTCTCCGTCAGCAGCCCGACATACTGCTCGAACAGCCACCTGTCCTGAGTAGGGAAGACGATTCCCTCAGGTGGCTTCGGCCCCTTCTTCCGCCAGCTTTCGTACTCGGCCCAGTAGGACTGGAGCCGCTTCTTCAGCGCTGCGGGCTCCTGCGGCAGCGCGAGCAGCTTGTCCGCGCCGACCCCCCGCAGATCCATCGGCCATCGAAGGGTCTGGTAGGCGTAGCTGGTGCGGTTCGCCGAATATCCGGGCGTCTCGCCGCAGTCGGTGCCTCTCGCGCACAGCCGGGGCGAACCGGCCCGCCGCCAGGCGGCCTCGGCCTTGACGTTGAGTGGGCGGGTGTAGAGCTCGCGGCTCATGACCAGCACCTGCTCACCCGCCGCACGTGGAGTCCACGACTCGTATTTCGCGGCCATCTCGACCCGGAACCGGCCGTTCTTCGGCCCGGTCTCATGCTTGCCGATGCTGCGCGTGACCACGAGCCAGTACTTGCCGGATACGGCCGTGCGCGCGGCGGACGCCTGCGCCTCCAGAGCCCCCTGCGCCGCCCGCTCCAGAACACCCGGCGTCGTGCGGTCCGGAACCTCCGGGTTCGCGCGTTCCACAACCCCCGGCACCGTGGCCGAGGGCGCCTCCGCCGTCAGCATTCTCGGCACCGTCACCATCCCGATCACCGCCGCCGTGGCCACCGCCGCTGTCAGCCAGCCCATCCGATTCCCCCTCCGCCCGGCAGCGCCTGTGCGCCATGCCCCTCTGCTCGCCTGCCGGTCTTCGGTAGCCCGCCAGGCCCTTCTACCTGTTTGCCGGTCTTCGGCGGCCTGCCGAATCTCCTCGGCTGCCCGCCTGGTGCCCGGAACCGGGTCCAGGGCGTCGGGCCGGGCCTTCGCCAGCGCCCTCATCAGCTCGCTGTGCCTCACACGCCCTCCTTCGGTGTCAACCGCCGGACGGTTCTGCTCTCCTCGCCCAGCGCCGCCTCCAGCCGCCTTCTCGCGCGATGCAGCCGGACGAAGAAGGCCGACACCGAGCACCCGACCACCGAGGCCGCCTCCCGCGACGACAGGCCGTGCCACGACACGAGCGTCAGCACCTCCTTGTCGTCGTCGCCGAGCGCCGTCAGCGCCCACAGCAGCGCCGCCCGCTGCGCGACCTCCTCGCCCACGTCACCGCCCGCCACGGCCGCCTCGGCGGCCCAGCCGTGCAACGCCTCCGCCAGCGCGGCGTGCCGTACCTCGTCGCGGTACAACTCGCGGATCACGTTGCGCGCCACCCCCAGCAGCCACGGCAGCACCGCGCGCCTGGGGACGTCCTGCCTGCGGCGCCACGCCACCGTGAACGTCTCACTGACCACCTCCTCCGCCAATTGACGCCCGCACCTGCTCACCGCATAGGCGAACACCTGTGGCCGCAGGGCGTCGTACAGGTCGGAGAACTCCCTCTCATCGAGCACCGGAGCCCTTTCTCTGTCCAACAGGGGGTAATGGCGAAAAGGCGGCGGTTCTTACACCCGTTCTCCGGTCAGAGGCGGCGCCGGGTCTATGGGGGTTCTTGCACCCGTTCGCCGGTTAAGGGCGGAGTCGTCGCGGCGTCGCGCCCGTGGGCCTGGAGGAGCGGCGGTCGGCGGGGGGTCAGTGGCGGCGGCGAGGCGGGGTGGGGCGGCTGGGCCGTGACTTCTGAGGCTCGGAGCCGTGGCTCCGAGAAGCGGCGGACACGGAGAGATCTCTCAGAGGTGCTGGAAACACGACGAGGGCGCACGTCCTGGGCAGGACGTGCGCCCCCGGTCGGTGAAGCGGCCGGTCAGCCGGCGCGGCGGCGGCCGCGCTGCTGCTGGCGGTTGTTACGGCGCTGGGCCTGGCGCTCGGACGCGGCCGACGGCGCGATGTCGTCGTCGTCCGTCGCCAGGTCGGGCGACTGGAAGATCACCGAGAACGGGCTGGCCGGGATGATGCGCTCCGGCTCGCGCCGCACCGGCGGCGGCGTCCGCAGGAAGCTCGGCTCGTCGTCGTGGTCGTCCGGCTCGAACTCCTCGTGCTCGGCCGGAACCTCGGCCACCGGCTCGGGAGCCGCCACCCTGCGGGCGCGTACCCTCCGTGCCGGAGCCGCCTCCTCGGCCGGGCTCGCCTCGATCTCCTCGCGGGTCGTGACCGCCGCGGGTTCCTCGGCCCGGCGCGGTCGGCGGCGCCTGTCCATGCTCTCGCCCTCCACGATCTCTACGGTCTCGACGACGGCGTCGGCGGCGTCGGTGACCCGGCCCCCACGCGTACGGCGGCGCTGGCGCGGCGTGCGCGCCGGACGCTCCTCCTCACGGCGCCTGCCACGCACTCGGGACCTGCCGGTCTCGCCGAGGTCTTCGAGCTGCTCGGCCGCAAGGCCCGCCCGCGAACGGTTGGCGTGCGGCAGCACCCCCTTGGTGCCCTCGGGGATGCTCAGCTCGGCGTAGAAGTGCGGCGAGGTGGAGTACGTCTCGACAGGCTCGGCGAACTCCAGGCCCAGCGCGTTGTTGATGAGCTTCCAGCGCGTCAGCTCCTCCCACTCGGCGAACGTGACCGCGATGCCCGTGCGCCCGGCCCGGCCGGTGCGGCCGATCCGGTGGACGTAGGTCTTGTCGTCGGTGGGGCAGTCGTAGTTGACCACATGGGTGACGTCGTCGATGTCGATGCCCCTGGCCGCCACGTCCGTGGCCACCAGCACGTCGATCTTGCCGTTGCGGAAGGCGCGCAGCGCCTGTTCCCGCTGGCCCTGGCCGAGGTCGCCGTGGACCGCCGCGACCGCGAAGCCGCGGGTGTCGAGCTGCTCCGCGACCATGTCGCAGGCCCGCTTGGTCTCGCAGAAGACCATGGTCAGACCACGTCCCTCCGCCTGCAGCAGCCGGGCCACGATCTCGATCTTGTCCATGCGGTGCACCCGCCACACGAGCTGGCGCACCTGCGGCGTGGCCTCGCCCTCGCCCGCGTCGTGCTCGGCCCGCACGTGCGTGGGCCGGTTGAGGTACTTGCGCGACAGCGCCACGATCTCGCCCGGCATCGTCGCCGAGAACAGCATCGTCTGGCGCTCGGCCGGGATGAGCTTGAAGATGCGCTCGATGTCGGGCAGGAAGCCCAGGTCGAGCATGCGGTCGGCCTCGTCGAGGACGAGCGAGTTGATCTGCGCGAGGTCGAGGTGCTTCTGCTTGACCAGGTCGAGCAGGCGGCCGGGGGTGCCGACGATGACGTCGACGCCCGCCTTCAGCGCCTCGATCTGCGGCTCGTAGGCGCGCCCGCCGTACACGGTGAGCACGCGGGAGCCGAGCTTGCCCGCGGCGGTCACCAGGTCTTCGCTGACCTGGGTCGCGAGTTCGCGGGTCGGCACGACCACGAGGCCGCGCGGCTTCTTGCGGTTCTTGCGCGGCTTGCCGATGCTCTGCAGCATCGCGATGCCGAACGCGTAGGTCTTGCCGGTGCCCGTACGGGCCTGGCCGATGAGGTCCTGTCCGCTCAGGGCGAGTGGCAGCGCCATCTCCTGAATCGGGAACGGTGTGGTGATGCCCTCGGTCTCGAGGGCATCAGCGATCTCTGGTGTGACTCCGAGGTCTCGGAAAGTCGTCAGCTTGGGCCTGCCTCAGTCTCCAATGAAGGCGGGCCTGCCGGGACCGGCGGGTCATCCGACCAGGGTCCTCGCGGTAGATCCAGCCCTCTCATGTCATCGCGACCGCATGGGGCCCGGGGAACGGGGTCAGCCGGGGGGTGAATTCCCCGAATTAACACAGTGCGGTCGCACTTTCACAGAGCAGTGTACTCGATACCACAACGTTGGCCGAGTTCGTGTCTGTTCCCGAAGTACGCTGCTTGCCATGAATCAGTCCCCTGGTGTCGTCGATCTCCTCGGTGTGCTGGCCTACGCGGAGCTCAGCGCCTTCCTGCGGCTGGCCGAGGACGCGGCGCTGCTGGCTCCCACGCTGGGCGACCGGGCCGCGCTCGGCGAACTCGCCGTCGCCGAGTACGGCCACTTCAAGCTGCTGAGCCGCAAGCTGGGCGAGATCGGGGCCGATCCGGACGCCGCGATGGCACCGTTCGTCGAGTCCCTGGACGCCTGGCACGCCCAGACACGGCCGGCCGACTGGCTGCAGGCGCTCGTCAAGGCGTACGTCGGCACGGGGATCGCGCTGGACTTCTACCGCGAGGCCGCCCGCCGCCTCGACCCCGCCATCGCCGCCCTCGTTGACGAGGTGCTGGTGGACGAGGGGCGCTCGGAGTTCGCCGTCGAGCGGGTCAGGGCGGCGCTGGAGGCGGACCCCACGGCGGCGGGACGGCTGGCACTGTGGGCGCGGCGGCTCGTGGGGGAGGCGCTCAGCCAGGGCCAGCGGGTCGCGGCCGAGCGTCCGGAACTGGCCAGGCTGCTCGTCGAGGCCGTCGCGGAGGACCAGGCCGAGATCTCCCGGCTGTTCGCCCGCCTGACCGAGGCACACGGCAAGCGCATGGCCGCCATGGGCATCTGACACCGGCCCTGCCCGGGGCGGGACCTTACCTTGACGGCACTAACGCGGGCGGGGCGGTCCTCGCCCGTGCGGGGCCCGGGATGCGGCGGTAGGTTTTCGTCATGAAGGCCACGCGCCGCTACGGCGGTTGCAGGACGAGGTGCGCGCAGGACCGCTGGATCGCCCGCCCGGTGTTGCGCAGGCAGAGCGGACCCTGCCCCGCCGCGACCGCACCCCACCCGAGGGGACTTCCCAGACCACGCTGGTGCCGCCTACGGAGAACCTGACCACAGGCTGCGGAAAGGACCTCGCCCGCGTGAGCCGAGGTCCTTTCCGAACCGCCCGCCCGCGAGGGTCAGAGGGTGCCGCCGAAGCCCACCGGCCGCGACTCGTCCTCGCCGATCTCGATGAAGCCGAGCGAGGCGATCGGGACGATCACCCGCCTGCCCTTGACGTCGGTGACGGCGAAGACGCCGCGATCGGCGGCGAGAGCCTTCCTGATCTCCTCTTCGAGCTCCTCGGCGGACAGGTCGATCTCTACCATGAGCTCACGGTGCACGGACCGGACGCCGATCTTGATTTCCATCATGCTCCCTTTCGACGGGCCTTCCCCCATCGTGACCGCTCCACCGGCCGAGGTGACCGCTGATCGCGCCCAGCGAACGGGTTAAGCCGTGCGCGGAAAGCCGCTGATGCCGCGCCAGGCGAGGCGGGCCATCAACTGCTCGGCGGCCTCCTTGGGGATCGAGCCGTGCGTGGTCATCCAGTAGCGGGCGCTGACCTCGGCCATGCCGACCAGCCCGACGGCCAGCAGATGGGCCTCCTCGCTGGCGCAGTCGGTGTCCTCGCGGATCACCGCGCTGATCATCTCGGCGCACTCGCGCAGCGAGCGCTCGACCCGCTGGCGTACCGGGGCCACGTTGCGCAGATCGGACTCGAACACCAGGCGGAAGGCCTCACCCTGGCTGGAGACGAAGTCGAAGAAGGCGCTGAAGGCCGCCTGGACGCGCAGTTTGTTCTCGCTGGTGGAGGCGAGCGCCTCGCGGCAGCGGCTGACCATGTCGTCCACATGGAGGTCGAGCAGCGCGAGGTAGAGCTCCAGCTTGCCCGGGAAGTGCTGGTAGAGCACGGGCTTGCTGACGCCGGCCCGGTCGGCGATCTCGTCCATGGCCGCAGCGTGGTAGCCGTTCTCGACGAACACTTCCTGCGCGGCGCTGAGCAGCTGCCGTCGGCGGGCGAGTCGGGGCAGCCGGGTGCCCCGGGGCTTGGCGTCCGGGGTAGCGGTCACGCGCGTCTCCAGTGTGTCGGGCAGGTCTGTCTGGCAGGCCGGTGTCTGTCAGGTCGCGGACCTGGCGGCTGGGGTCATCCTACGGGCGAGGGCTCAGCGGTAGTCGTCTTCGTCGAGGTCGACCACCCGGGCCTGCTCGGCGGCGTCGGCGGGGTCGGCGTCGAACGGGACCTCACCCTCCCAGGTGCCCTCCTCGCGAAGCTGACGGTGCTGCTCGGCGGCGTCGGCCTCGGTCGCCTCCATGGGTACTCGCTCGTCGTCGATGACGAAGTCGTCTCCGCGCACGTCCATCTCCGACATCTCAGTTCCCCTTCCGGTGCGGACGGGTTCCAGCCTACGCCCGGACGAACAAGTCGCCGTGTTCCCGCACCCGATCGAGCACGTCGGAGGCGGTGAACACGAGGTCCTCCGGGGTCCGGCAGCCCTCCACCTCCGCCCAGAGCAGCGGCGTCGACACCGTCGGGTGCGGCCTGGCACGCAAAGAGTACGGCGCGATCGTGGTCTTGGCGGGGTTGTTCTGGCTCCAGTCGATGAACACCTTGTGCTGCCTTGCCTGCTTCGCCATGACACTGACGACCAGCTTCGGGTGGGCCCGCTCCAGGCGCCTGGCGACCTCTTTGGCGTACGCCGAAGGCTCAGGCGGGCCGTCCCATGCGGCGTACAGCTGCATGCCCTTGTTGCCGCTGGTCTTGGGCCGGGCGTCGAGGCCGTCGGCGGCGAGCGTCTCCCGAAGGAGCAGCGCGACCGCGCAGCACTCGACGATCGTGGCAGGCGGGCCGGGGTCGAGGTCGAACACCAGCGTGTCCGGTGCCAGCGCGGCGCCGTCCGCGTCGACCCGCCACTGCGGCACGTGGAGTTCGAGCGCCGCCAGGTTGGCGTAGTAGACGAGGCTCGGCAGGTCCTCGACGAGCGCGAAGTCGATGGTCTGGCGGTCCATGGTGCTGCCGGGGACGGGCAGGGTGACCCTCCTGACCCAGCCAGGTACGTGCGCGGGCGCGTTCTTCTCGAAGAAGAAGGCGCCCTCGACGCCGTTCGGGTACCGCTTGGCCGTCAGCGGGCGGCCCGCGAGGTGCGGCAGCAGGACGTGGGCCACACGCGTGTAGTAGTCGATGACCTCCGCCTTGGTGAACCCGTCCGCCGGGTAGAGGACCTTGCCCAGGTTGGTGAGCACGAGGTCGCGGCCCTCGACGCGCACGGGTGTCTTGCCGCTCACAGCCGCACCTCCGCGGGGACCTTGTCGGCGCGCAGCCCGTGCCAGACGGGGTGGCGCAGCCGCAGGTCGTCCGTCACGGTCGCGTAGGCGACCTCGCCGACCAGTTCCGGCCGCACCCAGTGGTTGCGGCCGGGTACCGGGCCCGTGAACGGGCTGTGCGGGATCTCCATCGGCGCGAGCGTCGCGTGCAGGCGGTCGAGCGCCGCGTCCGTGAAGCCGGTGCCGACGTGGCCGACGTACACGAGCCCGTCGTCGGTGAACGCGCCCATGAGCAGCGAGCCGACCCCGCCGGAACGGCGGCCCTTGCCCGGCTTCCAGCCGCCGACGACGACCTCTCGGGTGCGTAGATTCTTTACCTTTATCCACCAGTGCGAACGCGTCCCCGGCCGGTAGGGGGAGTCGAGCCGCTTGGCCACCACCCCCTCCAGTCCCTGCTCGTGGGTGGCGGCCAGCAGGTCGGAGTCGCCGGGGAAGTACGGCGGTGCCCCGATGCCGAGCCCGTCGAGCAGCGCCCTCCGGTCCTGGTACGGCAGGTCGAACAGCGGCCGGCCGTCGAGGTAGAGCAGGTCGAAGGGGTAGTAGGAGACCGGGTACAGCCTCAGCGTGCGCCGGTCGGGGTCGGTGAGGTGCATGCGGTGCTGGAGGCGTCCGAAACTGGGCCGCCCCTGGTGGTCGAGGACGACGAGTTCGCCGTCGAGGATGGCGTTTTTCAGCCCGAAGGTGGGTATCTCCGGATAACGGCGGGTGAACTCCGTCCCGTGCCGCCCGGTGACGCGCAGGCCGCCGTCGAGGTGGAGGACCGCCCTGATGCCGTCCCACTTGACCTCCAGGCCGTAGCGCTCGCGGTCGGCGGGGAGATCCCCGGCCACGGCGAGCATAGGTTCGACCGGGTATGGCATCGGATGGTCCATGCCGGGTATGTGCCCATACGGTGAGCTCGGCTACCGACGAGGAGTGCTCATGCGCAGCATCTGGAAAGGTGCGATCTCCTTCGGGCTGGTCACCATCCCGGTCAAGCTTTACTCGGCGACCGAGCAGAAGGACGTCGCCTTCCACCAGGTGCACCGCGAGGACGGCGGGCGGATCCGCTACCGGCGGGTGTGCACCATCGACGGTGAGGAGGTGTCCTACGCGGACATCGCCAAGGGGTACGAACTGGCGACCGGCGAGATGGTCGTGCTCACCGACGAGGACTTCGCCGACCTGCCGCTGAGCACCTCGCGGCGGATCGACGTCCTGCAGTTCGCCCCGGCCGAGCAGATCGACCCGATCTACTTCGCCAAGTCGTACTTCCTGGAGCCGGACGCGCAGGGGGCCAAGCCGTACGTGCTGTTGCGGAACGCCCTGGAGAGCTCGGGGCAGGTCGCGGTCGTGAAGGTCGCCCTGCGCCAGCGCGAGTCGCTGGCGACGCTGCGGGTGCGCGACGGGATCTTCGTCCTGGAGACGATGCTCTGGCCCGACGAGATCCGTACGCCGGAGTTCGCCTTCCTGGAGGAGGACATCGAGGTCAGGGCGCAGGAGCTGCAGATGGCCGAGTCGCTGATCTCCACGATGGAGGGCGACTTCGACCCGACCGAGTACCACGACTCCTATCGCGAGGCCCTCCAGCAGGTGATCGAGGCGAAGATAGCGGGCAAAGAGGTCGTCGCCGCGCCGGAGGGAGCGGAGGAGGCCGGCCCTGCCGTCGATCTCATGGCCGCGTTGCGGGCCAGTGTCGAGGCGGCGAAGAAGGAGCGGGAGGGCGCGAAGCCCGCGAAGACTCCCGCGAAGGCCCCGGCGAAGAAGAAGACCAGGAAGTCCGCCTAGCCTTTTGCCGGTGCGGGGGTTTCTGATTCCGCGCGGATGAACAATCACAGGCTTCGCGCGCATGAATGCCACAGGTTTCGCCCGTGAATGCCACAGGTTTCGCGCGTGAATGCCACAGGTTTCGCGCGCATGAACGCCGAAGGTTTCTCGGGGATAAACGCGGGAGGGGCCGGACGGAAGATTCCGTCCGGCCCTGCGCCTTTTATCTGGAGACCGGGAGCCTCGCCGACGAAACCCCCGGCCCTCTCTTCGCTGGCGCCTCGGATCCCTAGTAGATGAAGTGGGTGTCCTTGACGCAGCCGCGTTCCCGCTTGATGTGGAACGGGTGGTGCTTGAACTTGGTGACGGTCACCTTGTTCTTCTTGTGGCCGAACTTGACGTGGCCGTTCTTCTGGACCCAGACGCACCTGGGGCCGAGGTTCGCGGAGATGCCTGAACCGATGGCGCTCGCGTTGGCTGCGGTCGTGGTCGTGGTCGCGCCGAGGCCGAAGATGCCGCCTGCAAGGGCGGTGCTGAGAGCCGCGGCCGTGAGCGTCCTCTTGACATTGAACATGATGTGCTTCCCCTTGACGGTCTCTTGCACTTCAGGCGCTTGGCCGGATTTCTGTGGCTAAGGCCTGGGATGGTTCTTACTGCGGGAGCCATCCTGGTTGTCAGAATTTCCGACCATTCATGATCATAAACGGCGGTGAGCAGGCTTTTGCCGTGCATAAACCACGGGATTGCTTTTATTGACACGATTTCTGTTGGTATGTCACGATTTGCACCTCTAAGCAGGAAACGCGCCGTGGGCAATGCGGGGGATAACGGGCAATGCTCCCACCGGACATGACGATGCCGCGGAACCGTTCTCCGGTTCTGCGGCATCGTTTCTGTGAGGGCTTGTCGATCTAGAGGCAGTGGCCGTGGGAATGACCCAGCGGTCCTGTTCTCCTCCGCTCCGCGCCTATCCGGCGTCGGACCCGTCAGCCGTGATCACTGTGCGCGCGGTCGCCCGCCGCCGTGGCCACTGTGTCTGCGGCTCCTCTCACCGGCCCCGCCGAGGCGGGACGGCACAGAGCGTCAGCACGATCCCTCGGCTCGTGCCGGCTTACCACCAACGGCCGCCCCAGCCGCCGCCGCAGCGGCCGCCGCCGCCCCAGCCGCCGCCGCCGCCCCATCCGCCACCGCGGATGATGATGACGGTGCGCCGGGCGCCCCAGCCCCAGCCGCCGCAGCGGCCACGGCCACGCCAGCGGCCCCAGGTGAGGACGGGCGTGCTGGTGGTGTTGATGGCGGTGCTGATCGTGCTGGTGGTCGGAGTCACCGTGTTGGCGCTGGCGGCGCTGCCCGTGGCCAGCATCCCACCACCGATCGCAGTGGTGAGCGCAGCGGCTGCGAGCGTGCTCTTGAGCATGGACATTGTGCTTCCCCCTTGACTGGTCTGCACTCGTGATGGCGTGTGGCCATCCCTGCACCGTCGATTGCCGGTGATTCGTCCCCACAAACGGTGTTTCGTGACTTTTATCCTGTGTTTATGGCGGTAATGCACGCTATTAGCTCTATGTGCGGATTTCGGGCGAAATGTCGGGATTGCTGTCCTAGAGTTCAGACCCCCCAAATCGCCGCGGCCGACCCTCGACGCCCAGGCAGACCCCGAGCCACCCCCGGTCGCCCTCGGGAAGGCCCCGAACCGCTCCCGGTCGCCCTCGGGCGGGCCTCGAACCGCTACCGGGCGGGCTCCGAACCGCTCCCGAAACGGCCTCTGGCCGCTCCAGAACCCGCCCCGACACGGCCGAACCAGCCTTGATACGGCCCCTGGCCGTCCCCGAACCCGCCCCGAACCCGCCCCGAACCCGCCCCGGAACGGCCCCGGGCGGGTCCCGCAGCGGCCCGGTGGACCTCCGGGCCGCGCCTGTCGGCTTGCGGGTGTCCGCCTTCTTGTCGCAGTGGGCTGACGTGTAGTGCGGTAGGACGAGGCGGTGGGCGCGGCGCAGGGGGGCGGCTAACGTGGGAAGCCCAGCGAGAAAGCCAATGAAAGGGGGCAACCCGTGACGCAGCAGCCGACCCCACACTGGCCAGGACACATGGTCGGCCCGGTCTTCGTGCGCTCGACCCCGGAGGGCGCCCCGGAGAGAGCGGTCTTCGTCCACGGCCTGGCCGGCTCGGCCACCAACTGGACCGACCTCATGGACGAACTGAAGGACCAGGTCACCGGGTACGCGCTCGACCTGCCCGGCGCCGGGTTCTCACCGCCTCCCCCCGACGGCGACTACTCGGTGGACGCCCACGCCCGCGCCGTCATCGGCCTGCTGGAGCAGGTGGGCCCGGCGCACCTGTTCGGCAACAGCCTCGGCGGCGCGATCTCGGTGAAGGTCGCCGCCGCGCGCCCGGACCTGGTGCGTACGCTCACGCTCGTCTCCCCTGCCCTGCCCGACCTGCTCCCCAGGTACGGCCCCGCCCGCATCGCCGCCGCCGCGGCCCCCAGGCTGGGCGAGTGGGTGGCGGCCAGGTTCCGGCTGGTCCCCGCGGAGCGCCGGGTGGACGCCAGCTTCTCGATGGTGTGGAAGGACGCGACCGGGATCCACCCGGACCGGGTGCGCGAGGCGGTGGAGGAGGTGCGCAGGCGCGACGGCCTCCCGTACACGGCCCTGGCGATGATCGGCTCGGCGCGGGGGATCGTGGCCGAGTACCTCAGGCGCGGCGAGGAGAGCCTGTGGAGCCAGGCCGCGAAGGTGACCGCGCCCACGCTGATCGTCCACGGCCGCCACGACCGGCTGGTGCGCCCGGCGATGGCCGCGAAGGCGGGCCGTACGTTCCACCAGGTCAGGCTGGTGCTGCTGCCGCACGCCGGGCATGTGGCGATGATGGAGCAGCCCGCGCTGGTGGCCGCTGAGGCCAGGCGTCTGATCGGTGAGACGCGATTGGGGAATGCCCCACTGGCGGGCTAGGTTTCTATTGGAGATGGGACCCCTGAATCGGGAGCGTAGAACCGTGTCGTTGCCACCCTTGGTCGAGCCGGCAGCCGAGCTGACCGTTGACGAAGTGCGCCGCTACTCGCGTCATCTGATCATCCCCGATGTGGGCATGGCGGGGCAGAAGCGGCTGAAGAACGCCAAGGTGCTGTGTGTGGGCGCGGGCGGCCTGGGCTCGCCCGCGCTGATGTACCTCGCGGCGGCGGGCGTCGGCACGCTGGGCGTCATCGACTTCGACATCGTCGACGAGTCCAACCTGCAGCGCCAGATCATCCACGGCCAGTCCGACGTGGGCAGGCTGAAGGCGGAGAGCGCGGCGGCCACGGTCAGGGAGATCAACCCGCTGGTCGACGTGGTCGTCCACAACGTGGCGCTGACCACCGACAACGTGATGGAGATCTTCTCGGGCTACGACCTGATCGTCGACGGCACCGACAACTTCGCCACGCGGTACATGGTCAACGACGCGGCGGTGCTGCTCGGCAAGCCGTACGTGTGGGGCTCGATCTACCGCTTCGACGGCCAGGCGAGCGTGTTCTGGGCCGAGCACGGCCCCTGCTACCGCTGCCTCTACCCCGAGCCGCCGCCTCCCGGCATGGTGCCCTCGTGCGCCGAGGGCGGCGTGCTGGGCGTGCTTTGCGCCTCGATCGGCTCGATCCAGGTCAACGAGGCCATCAAGCTGCTGACCGGCATCGGCGACCCGCTGGTCGGCCGGCTGATGATCTACGACGCCCTGGAGATGAAGTACCGCGACGTCAAGGTGCGCAAGGACCCCGAGTGCGTCCTTTGCGGCAAGAACCCGACGGTCACCGAACTGCTCGAAGACTACGAGGCGTTCTGCGGCGTGGTCTCCGACGAGGCCGCGCAGGCCGTCAGCGGCTCCACGATCACCGCGGCCGAGCTCAAGGCCATGCAGGACGAGGGCGAGGACATCTTCCTCATCGACGTCCGCGAGCCGAACGAGTACGAGATCGTCTCGATCCCCGGCGCGACGCTGATCCCCAAGGGCGAGTTCCTCAACGGCACGGCCCTGGAGAAGCTGCCGCAGGACCGTCGCATCGTGCTCCACTGCAAGTCGGGCGCGCGCTCGGCCGAGGCGCTGGCGATCGTCAAGAACGCGGGCTTCACCGACGCCGTCCACCTCGGAGGCGGGGTGCTGAGCTGGGTCAAGACCGTCGATCCCAGCTTGCCGACATATTGAGCCCGCTTTCTGGGGGAGGCATGAGACTCCCCGCACTAAGGTCGGTGGCGTGACCGACGCCCGTCCCTGGCCCGCGCTCGTGGTGGCCTCCGCGCTGACCGTGGTCTGCGCGGCCGCCGCCGGGGTGGCGGCCAGTGTGGCGGGTGCGGAACTGTCGCGGGGGCCGACGGCGGCCGAGCTCGCCGGCGCCGCCAGACAGGAGGTCGGCGAGCGCTGGCGCACCTGGGAGGCGGGGGAGATCTTCCCCGCCTCGCTGCCGTACTCCGCCGAGCAGGGCGGCCGGGAACGTGCCACCCGGGTGGGCATCTCGCCGCGCACCGGCTGCCCCGAGGCGGTCGACCGGCAGGCGGCCAGGGCGCTGACCAGGAACGGCTGCAAGGGCGTGCTGCGCGCCACCTACATCGACGCGCTGCAGGGTGTGCTGGTGACGGTGGGGGTGGTGGCGCTGCCCGACGAGTCGCGTGCCGCCCGCGCCAAGTCCGTCTTCCCTCAAGGGGGCAAACCCGTGCCCGGCCTGCGGCCGGTCGCCTTCTCCGGTACGGTCGCCGACCGCTTCACCACGTCGGTGCGCCAGGCCGGTTCGGTGCGCCAGGCGGGGCCGTACCTTGTGCTGACCACGTCCGGCCAGGTGGACGGCCGCCCGGCGCACGCGGTCGGCGAGCAGCGGCCGACCATCTTCGCCTTCGCCGCCGAGTTGTCAGAGCGGGTGCTCGCCGAACTGTCCGAGCCGAGGATGCCCGACTGCGCGGCGGCGGGGTTCCGGTGCTGAGACGGGCGGGGGCGGCCGCGTTCGCGGTGCTGGTACTGGTGCCGGTCCCGGCGGCGCACGCCGACGACATCAGGGGCAGCCAGCGCGAGGTGATCAGGACGCTGGGGCTGGCCAAGGCATGGCAGGTGACCAAGGGCGCCGGGGTGACCGTCGCGGTGCTCGACTCGGGCGTCGATCCCGGGCACCGCGATCTCGCGGGCGCGGTGGTCGAGGGCCGCGACTTCACGGCGGGCGCCAACCCGCCGGGTGTGGCCCCGAGCAGGCTGCACGGCACGTACATGGCGTCGCTGATCGCCGGTCACGGCCACGGGCCGGGCGGGCGGCAGGGTGTGATCGGGGTGGCGCCGGCCGCGCGGCTGCTGTCGGTGCGGGTGATCCTGGAGGACGAGGAGCCGGGCTTTCGCGAGTTCAACACCGAGCGGGAGTTCGAGGACGTGGTGGCGAAGGGCATCAGGTACGCCGTGGACAGGGGCGCCGATGTGATCAACATGTCGATCTCGAAGGAGCTCGCGACCAAGCGGGAGCGGGCGGCGATCCGTTACGCGATCTCCAAGGGCGTGGTGCTGGTGGCGGCGGCGGGAAACGACGGGGCGAGCGAACCCGACGCCAACGGCTTCGCCCCCTACTCCTATCCGGCGGCCTTTCCCGGGGTCGTGTCGGTGGCGGCGACCGATCGCGGGCTGCGGCGGGCGTCGTTCTCCAACTGGAACCCGTCGGTGATGGTCGCCGCCCCCGGCGTCGACATCCTGGGCGCGGGTCCGGGCGACGCGTACTGGGTGGGGAAGGGCACGTCGCAGGCCGCCGCGCTGGTGTCGGGGGTAGCCGCCCTAATTAAGGCCAAATATCCGGACATGTCGCCTGGGCTGGTCGCCCAAGCCCTCACCTCCGGCGCCCGCAAGAACCCGCCCGGCGGCTACGACACCGGCACCGGCTTCGGCGTCGTCGACGCCGCCGCCTCCCTCGCAAAGGCCGCCCAGCTCGCCCGCCACACCCCGACCGCTAACGGCGCCCAGGCCCACGACCCGGCCCGCCCGCTGGCGGAGGCCGGGGCCGGTGGGGCGATCCAGATCGTCCACCGCGACACCCGCCGCGTCACCCTGTTCGGCGCGTTCGCGGCGGGGGCGGCGCTCGCCTCGCTGACCTCGCTCGGCATCCTGGTGGCACTGGTACGGCGCGCCCGCAGGGGCCCGCCACCGGCCGACGCATGAACTCCCCACCAATGGGGACGAACCAGGCACAAATCCGAATCGGTGCGAAACGGGGCGGTGGTGAGGGCACGTAAAACGAGTTCCGGGCTGCCGCGCGACGCAGCCGCCCCGACCAGGAGGAACCCCCTCGGCTCCACCGCCGGTCGGCGCACGCGCACGCGCCGCACGACAGCCGGGCCACCCGCGCGGCCACCGGACAACCCGGCCGCCCGCCGGCGCGCGGAGGCCGCCGCCCTCCGCCAGGGCGTACGCAACAGGGTGGTGTTCCGCGTCCTGGTCGCCGCCATCATCGCCGTCTCCTCCCTGGTGGTGCTCATCGCCATGGCGGGCCTGTTCGCCGAGACCAGGTCGCGCCCGCTGACCGCCGACGAGCAGCACCTCTACCGGCAGCAGGAGGTCGCGGGACGCTGGCAGTCCTGGCCCGCCACGACCGTCTTCCCCGACGAGGTGAAGTACCTCGGCCTGGAGCGCGCCGTCCAGTACGCCAGACGCGTCGGCATCGCCCCTGAACGCCCGTGCGCGGAGGCCGTGGACGAGTCCGTCGCGGAGGTCCTCGACCAGCACGGCTGCCGCACCCTCCTGCGAGCCACCTACGTCGATCAGACCGCCACGTTCGTGTTCACCGTGGGTGTCGCCGTCCTGGCCGACGAGGAGGCCCGGGTCAGCGCCGCCGAGGAGCTCACCAGGGACGACCGCGTCGGGGTGCTGCCGGCCGCCTTCCCCGGCACGCTCGCCGACCGGTTCGGGATCGCGCAGCGCCAGCGCAACGGCTGGGTGGGGGCCGGGCCGTACATCGTGTTCGCGACGGCCGGGTACGCCGACGGGCGCACCCGCGCCGCCGTACCGGCCGAGGAGATGACGCACAGCGAGTTGTGGCCGGCCGCCAAGTCGATCGGCAACCAGATCGCCTACTTCCTCGCCGACCCGCCCACGGTGCCGCCCTGCACCCAGGGGGCCGTGTGCTGAGCGTCCTGCGACTGGGTCTCGCCGGTCTGCTCGCCTTCGCGAGCCCCGTGCCCGACCGGCAGCAATGGGTGTTCGACGCGCTCGGCGTAGAGCGGGCGTGGACCCTCACCCAGGGAGAGGGCGTCACGGTCGCGGTCGTCGGCAGCGCCGTGGACACCCGCCTGAAGGAACTGCGCGGCCGGGTCACGGTCGGCCCCGACATGGCCGGCTCCACGCTCAACCGCGAGGTGAAGCCGGGCGCCCACGGCACCGCCATGGCCGCGCTGATCGCGGGCGCGGGCGGCGACGGGCTGTCCGGGGTGGCCCCGAAGGCGCGGGTGCTGTCGCTTCCGGTGCCCGAGCGCGTACAGGCGGGGCCGCTCGCCGAACCGCCGAACCCGGGGGGTGAGACCCCGCTCGCCCGCGCGATCCGCTACGCCGCCAACCACGGCGCCGACGTGGTGAGCGTGCCGACGGCCTCCTACGGGGTCAACCGGTCCGAGCGCGAAGCCGTCTCGTACGCCCTCGGCAAGGGCGTCGTGCTGGTCGCGGCGGCGGGCGACGACGGCATGGGAGCGTACGCGCGGGACAAGGGCACCTCCTACTGGAGCTTCCCCGCCGGATACCCCGGCGTGATCGGGGTCGCCGCCGTCGACCGGCAGGGCCGCACGGCGCCCTTCAGCAGCGACAACCTGTCGGTGCTGGTGGGGGCGCCCGGAGTGGACGTGCCGGTGGTCGAACTCGGCGGCGTCCGCGAACTGTCGACCGGGACGGGGACGGCGGCGGCGCTGGTCGCCGGCGTGGCCGCGCTCATCAAGGCGGAACACCCGAAGCTCGCTCCCTGGCAGGTGGCGCAGGCGCTCACCACCGGCGCGAGGGGCCGCCCCGCCGCCGGATACGACGAGAGAAGCGGATTCGGCACGGTGGACGCCGCCGCCGCCCTCGACGCCGCGGCACGCCTGGCGGGCAAGCGCCGCGAGCTCGCCGTCCCGGGCGACCGGCATTTCGGCGCGGGCGAAAGCGCCGGAAAACCCGCTCCTCCCGGCCCTGATCCATGGCGGCTGCTGCTCTACGGCACCGGCGTCATCCTGGCCCTCGTCACGTTCTGCGGTGCGATCATCGCGCTGAATCCGCGTAAGCGGTAAAGATCCGCTATGGTCGCGCGTCATGGGATACGAGCTACGCGTGATCCGTGACTCGCCGCTGGCGCTCGCGGAGCTCGCGAGGGCGATCGCACCGGCCGGGTTCGAGCTGGGTGCCTCAGAAGAGATCGTCGCACGACACAGGGAAACCGCCTACACCGTGGGCCGCTGGCGTGGCCAGGTCGTCGGCGAGCCGGACTCCGACTGGCACGTGGCGCAACTCGTGCGGCTGTCGGCCGTGCTCGGCGGCCGGCTCGTCGGCGAGGACGGCGAGGTCTACCTGCTCACCGACGGTGTGGTCGAACTCGTCAGCGGCCACACCGCGACCGAGGTGGGCAAGTTCGACGTGATCATCGAGGCCGGTCCCGCCACATGGTGACACCGTACGCCGAGCGGGTCCTCGACCTCGTCGAACGGATCCCGCCCGGCAAGGTGATGTCGTACGGCGACATCGCCGAATATCTCGGTGAGGGTGGCCCGCGCCAGGTCGGCCGGGTGATGGCCGTCTGGGGCGGCGGTGTGCCGTGGTGGCGGGTCGTGCACTCCGACGGCACCGGCGCCGCCCCTGACCACCGGGAACGCTGCCTGCGCCATTGGCGGGAGGAGGGCACACCGCTGCGCGGAGAACGCGTGGACATGCGCGAGGCCCGCTGGAACGGTACTTCAGCGGATTTTCAGTAAAGCCCCTGAGCTGGCCTTCGTCCCGCTTGGCGAATTCTGCCCATGTGATTCCTATTACCATGGCCAGAACACTGATTGTGGGTCCGAAAGGCGGGTGCCCCTTGATGGCCTCCGGCGACACGGTTCAGGAGCGCTTGAAGGCTGTCCAGGACCTCTGCGATCGCGGTGAGCCCCTGGACACGATCATGCCGCTCGTCCAGGCGGATCCGGCGCTGGCCGCCGAGATCCTCGACGGCCCGCTGGGTCTGCGCATGGACCAGGCGATCAAACGGGGGGCGGCGCGCAGGCGTGAACTCATCACGCTCATGCGACCCTACCTCGCCGCGCTCGACCCTGCGGTCAAACGCGAACTGACCGTCGCCCGGCGGCTGCTCGTCCACCTGATCGAGCACCGCGACCTCGGCGAACTCGTCGACGGCGACGTCCTCACCAAGGTGGTCGCGGCGGCGGCCGAGCCGTCCAAGCGGCTGCGCAAGGGCTTGCGCTGGTACGCCGACCTACCGCTGCGCGACGAACTGGCGCCGGACCTCTACCGGCTGCGCCGCGCCGACCTGGTGCCCGTGACGCAGATCGACGACCTGGTCTGGAAGGACGGCAGGCTGCTCGTGCGCGGCCACGCCTACCTCGCCGGGCTGTCGGTCCGCAGCCGCCGCTTCAACCGCGCCACCGTCGTGCTGCGCGGGCCGAGGTGGCTGCCGCCGGTGCGCATGCGCACCCGCCGCGTGTACGCCCCCGAGGCCACCCACGCCGCCCGCGAGCCCGGGTGCAACTACGACTGGTCGGGTTTCACCGCCGAGTTGAGCGCGTGGCCGCTGCTGTGGCGGGGCGGGCTGCGCGGGCTCGTGTCCGCCGTGCGGCGGCGCATGCGGCATCGCCCCGCCGTACGGGATGCCACGACGTGGCGGGCCGAGATCGTCTTCTGGAGCCGGGGTGCGCGGGCCACGGGCCTGCTGCGGGGGGCGGCGGTCGGCCGTACCGAGCGGCCCGCCGGGCTGCGCGTCAAGCAGGGGCTGTGGGTGCGCCCCGTGTGGACCTCCGACCGGGCGCTGCAGGTGGTGCTCCAGCCCAACCGGGCCGAGCTGACCGGCGTCGAGTTCGACGGTGAGCGGCTCCAGCTCAAGATCCTCCTGCCCGGCCGCAGCGTCACCAAGGGCCACGCGCGCCTGGGCGGGCACCGGATGGCCGCCGAGTTCACACCGGGGGCCGAGGGCACCACGGTCACCGTGGGCCTCGCCGTACCGTCGCTGCTCCAGGAGAAGGACGGGCGGCGGCTCTGGATCGAGCCCAAGGGCGACCCGGCCGCCTCCGTCATGCTCGGCGACGCCGCCGAGATGCGCGCGACCTCGGGCGACCGCGAGATCGCCGTGCTGGCCGACCGGCGCGACCGCGTGGTCGTCTCGGCGCACCGCATCAGGCCCGTGCTCACCTCCGCCGTCTGGGAGGGGCCCGAGCTGGTGCTGCGCGGCAGCTATCCCGACGCGGCCGGGCCGCGTACGCTGACGCTGCGCCACCGCTCGGGACTCACCTACACGGCCCCGCTGGAGCGCTCGGGCGAGGACTTCACCGTACGGCTGAAGCCCGGCACGATGCCCCGATTCGGGGAGTCCGTGCCGCTGGCGGCCGGTACGTGGAACATGACGGTCCGCCACCCCGCAGGGGAGATCGTCCCCGTGCGCATGGACCACGCCGCGCTCGCGGGGCTCGACGAGGACCCGCGCACAGTGGGCGGCCACGCCTACCGGATGGTCTCGACCCGCTTCGACGTCCCGGTCGTGCTCTCCGAGGAGGTCCGGCCGGCCGACGAGAAGGGCGTCGCGGGCACCCACGTGCTGCGGCGCGTCTTCTACCCCGCCCAGCGCACCGAGCCGCTCACCGACGCCACCGTGTACGCCGTCAACGACGGCCGCCTGTACGCCGACAGCGTACGGGCGATCTACGAGGAGCGGCTGCGGCGCGGCGACGACCGCGAGCACATCTGGGTCGTCAAGGACGGCGCGTTCGTCCCGCCCGGCCCGGCCACGGTGGTGCGCGCGGGCAGCCGCGAGCACCACGCCGCGCTGGCCCGCTCGCGCCACATCGTCACCAACGCGTTCCTGCCCGCCTGGTTCCGCTCGCGCGAGGACCAGGTCGTCGTCCAGACGTGGCACGGCACCCCGCTCAAGCACATCGGCAACGACCAGCCGCACATGACCCGCGACCCGAGGCCGCCGGTGTGGCACCGGCAGGCGGCGGAGGTGCGCGGCTGGGACCTGATGCTGTCGCAGTCGCCTTGGGCGACGCCGGTGCTGCGGCAGGCGTTCGGTTACAAGGGCGAGGTGCTGGAGAGCGGCCTGCCGCGCAACGACGCGCTCAACGGGCCGGAGGCCGAGCGCCGGGCGGCGGCGATCCGGGCCAGGCTCGGGCTGGTCGAGGGCAAGCGGGTGGTTCTGTACGCTCCCACGTGGCGCGACTACGACCGCAAGAACGCGATGGTGAAGCTCGACCTGGCCAGGGCGCGCGAGTCGCTGGGCGCCGACCACGAGATCCTGGTGCGGGCGCACCCGATGCAGGCCATGCCCGCCGTCCCCGACATCGCCCACGACGTCACGACTTATCCGGATATGGCGGATCTGTTGTTGATCACCGATGTGCTGGTGACCGACTACTCCTCGTCCATGTTCGACTTCGCCGCGACGGGCCGGCCGATCGTCCTCTACGCCTACGACCTGGCCAAGTACTCCACCAAGCGCGGCCTCTACCTCGACCTGGCCGCCCAGGCCCCCGGGCCGGTGCTGTCCACGTCGGCGGACGTCGTCGACGCGCTGCGCTCGATCGACTCGGTGGCCTCCGAGTACGCCGACCGCTACGCGACCTTCCGCGCGCTGTACGCGCCGAAGGACGACGGCAAGGCGACCGCCCGCGTCGTCGACCACCTTTTCCCGTCGTAGGGCAGAGCAGGCGGATGACGAGGGCGAACGCCTCCGCCACCGGCTGATCGCGGCGCGGGAGCGGGCAAGTCGGCACGATCTGTCCGTGTGGTCTGATGGAATCTGGTGCTGTGAGTGGTCAGACCTGGCGGTTGGTACGTCGAGGGAGCAAGGCGGCGGCCGTGCCCCTTGCGCCCCCTGTGCTCGACGAGCACCAGCGTGCCGTGGTCGAGCACGAGGGCGGCCCGCTGCTGGTCCTCGCCGGTCCCGGCACCGGCAAGACGACCACGATCGTCGAGAGCGTGGTCCGGCGCATCCAGCGGCGCGGCCTCGACCCCGAACGGGTGCTGCTGCTCACCTTCAGCCGCAAGGCCGCGGGCGAGTTGCGCGAACGGGTGACCGCGCGGCTGCGCCGTACGACGCGGAGCCCGCTCGCCATGACCTTCCACAGCTACGCCTACGCGCTGCTGCGGCGCGAGGCCGTGGCGGCGGGTGAGGCGCCGCCCCGGCTGCTGAGCGGCCCGGAGCAGCTCCTGGAGGTCAGGCGGCTGCTGCACGGCGAGCTTGAGGACGGCGCCCCCGGCTGGCCGCTCGCGCTGCGCGAGCCGATGAAGACCAGGGGCTTCGCGGAGGAACTGCGCGACTTCCTGTCGCGGGCGAGCGAACGCGGGCTCGACAGCGAGCGCCTCGTCGAACTCGGACGCAGGCACGACCGCCCCGACTGGCGGTCGGCGGGCCGCTTCCTCGACCGCTACCAGGCCCGCTTCGACCTCGACCCCGACCCGATGCTCGACTACGCCGACCTGATCAGGGCCGCCGCCGGGCTCCTGGTCGATCCCGACGTACGGCGCCGCGAGCGCGCCGCCTACGACGCGGTCTTCGTCGACGAGTACCAGGACACCGACCCGGCCCAGGAGTTCCTGCTGCGGCAACTCGCGGGCGACGGGCGCGACCTGGTCGCGGTGGGCGACCCCGACCAGTCCGTCTACGGTTTCCGGGGCGCCGACGTCCACGGGATCCTGGATTTCCCCGAGCGCTTCAGGCGGCTGGACGGCCGCCCCGCGCCCGTGCTCGCGCTGCGTGTGTCCCGCCGCAGCGGCGCCGACCTCCTGGAGGCCGGCCGCCGCGTCGCGAGCCGCCTGCCCGTCGCGCCCCGGCCGACCCTGGGGGCGCCGGAGGGCCACCGCGATCTGGAGCCGCTGCCCGATCTGGAGGCGGGTGAGGTCCGCGTGCTGCTGGCCGACTCGACCAGCCAGGAGGCCGCGATCGTGGCCGACACCCTGCGGCGGGCGCACCTGATCGACGGGGTGCCGTGGCATCGGATGGCGGTGCTCGTCCGCTCGGCCAGGCGCCAGGTGCCGCTGCTGCGGCGGGCGCTGGTGAGCGCGGGCGTGCCGACGATGGTGGCGGGCGACGAGGTGCCGATCGCCCAGGAGCGGGGAGCACGGCCGCTGCTGACGCTGCTGCGGGTGGCGACGGAACCGGACACGCTCGACGAGTCGGTGGCGGAGGAACTGCTGACCGGACCGCTCGGCGGCACCGACATGATCGGCGTCCGCCGCCTGCGCCGCGCCCTCAAGATCGCCGAGAACGAGGCCCTGGCAGGGGGCCGCAGCGACGCCGCCACCCCGGAACCGCACGACGCCGCCACCCCCGATCCGCACGACGCCGCCACCTCCGATCCACAGGACGAGGCCGCCCCGGAACCGGAGGACGAGGCCACCCCGGACATCGACGCGCCGGGCGCGGACCCCGGCGACGAAGCCGAGCCCCCGGCGACCGGCGCCCAGGAGCCAGAAGCGGAGGCCCAGGAGCCGGAGGACGGGCGGGCGCCGGACGACGGGCCGAGGTCGTCCGGGGAGATGCTGGTCGCGGCCCTGCGCGACGCCCGCGAACTGGTACGGATCGAACCGCACATCGCCCTGCCCGCCGAACGCGTGGCCCGCCTGCTCGCCACCGCCCGCGCGGCCGTGGCAGAGGAGGGCACGGCCGAGGACGTCCTGTGGGCCGTGTGGCAGGCCAGCGGCCTGGCCGAGCGCTGGACCGACACCAGCCTCGCGGGCGGCGCCAGAGGCGCCCAGGCCGACCGCGACCTCGACGCGGTGGTGGCCCTGTTCGACCACGCCGCCAGGTTCGTCGACCGGATGCCGAAGGCGGGCCCCGAGGTCTTCCTGGACGACATCGCCGCACAGGAGATCCCCGGCGACACGCTCGCCGAGCGCGCCCCGGACGGCGACGCGGTAAAGGTGCTGACCGCCCACCGCGCCAAGGGCCTGGAGTGGGACGTGGTGGTGGTCGCGGGCGTCCAGGAGGGCGTCTGGCCCGACCTTCGGCTGCGCGGCTCGCTGCTGGGCGTCGAGGACCTGGTCGACCTGGTCGAGGGCAGCGAGCCGAGCCCCGCGTCCCTGGCGTCCAAGCTGCTGGCGGAGGAGCGCAGGCTGTTCTACGTGGCGGTGACGCGCGCGCGGCGGCGCCTGGTCGTGACGGCGGTCGGCGGCGAGGACGCCGACGAGCGCCCGTCACGCTTCCTGTCGGAGCTGATGCCCGGCGCGGTCGAGGACGCCACGGTGGACGACCGGGCCCGCTGGCTGAACATGCCCGCCCTGGTGGCCGACCTGCGCAGCGCGGTGACCGACCCGGCCAAACCGGTGGCGATGCGGCGCGCGGCCGCCCACCAGCTCGCCAGACTGGCGGCGGCCGGGGTGCAGGGCGCGCACCCGAACGAGTGGTACGCGCTGACGACGCTGTCCGACGACCGCCCGCTGGCCTGGCCGGACGACACGGTGCGCATCTCCCCGTCGGCGGTCGAGAGCTTCACCAAGTGCGGCCTGCGCTGGCTGCTGGAGACGGCGGTGGGCGCGGCGGGCACGAGCACGGCACAGGGCCTGGGCAACGTCATCCACGCCCTGGCCGTGCTGGCCGCCACCGACCTGCCCGCTGAAGACCTGCTGCGCCGCCGCCTCGACGGCATCTGGGACGAACTCGACTTCGGCGGCACCTGGTTCAACAGGAAGCAGCGCCAGGTGGCCGAAGCGATGATCGCCAAGTTCCTGCGCTGGCACGAGGACAATCCGCGCGAACTGGTCGCCCTGGAGGAGTCGTTCACGGCGACCGTCGCCGAGGGCGTCGAGATCAAGGGCAGGGTGGACCGGGTGGAACGCGACGCCGACAACCGGGCGGTGATCATCGACCTGAAGACGGGGTCGAGCAAGCCGAAGGCGGGCGAGCTCGACCGCCACCCGCAACTCGGCGTCTACCAGCTCGCCGCGCTGCTCGGCGCGTTCGCCAGGCACGGCATGACCGAGCCCGGCGGGGCGGCGCTGGTGCAGCTCGGCAAGGCGGGTGGCAGGAACGACGCGCTGGAGCAGGCGCAGCCCGCGCTGGCGGACGACCGCGACCCGGGCTGGGCCAAGGACCTGGTCGACACGGTCGCGATCGGCATGTCCGGCCCGTTCTTCCAGGCCAAGGCCAACGACGGCTGCCGCAGTTGCGCCGCGCGGTCGAGCTGCCCGGTCAACGACAGCGGGGGGCAGGTGTGCTGACCCCGGTCGAGCTGGCCGACAAGCTCGGCATCCTGGCCCCGACACCGGAGCAGTCCGACGTGATCGAGGCACCGCTGGAGCCGATGGTGGTCATGGCGGGCGCAGGCTCGGGCAAGAGCGAGACGATGGCCGGGCGGGTGGTGTGGCTGGTCGCCAACGGCCTGGTCAAACCGGCCAACGTGCTCGGGCTCACCTTCACCCGCAAGGCCGCGGCCGAACTCGCGGCGCGGGTGCGCGAACGCCTCGACGGGCTGGCCGAGGCGGGCCTGGTCGATCGGTCGCTGCTGGACGACGAGCCGACGGTCTCCACCTACCACGCCTACGCCTCCCGCCTGGTCACCGACCACGCGCTGCGCGAGGGCCTGGAGCCGACGATGCGCCTGGTCACCCCGGCCGTGTCGTGGCAGCTCGCGGCCCGGGTGGTGGCGCTCTACGACGGGCCGATGGACCGCGTCGAGCTGGGCCCGCCGTCGGTGACGGCCGCCGTGCTCGAACTGGCCGGGGAACTGTCCGAGCATCTGCGCACCGGCGCCGACGTGCGGCGCGTGGGGGAGTGGCTGGACGCGCGCTTCGACCGCCTACCGGGACGGACCACGGCGGCGCAGCTCCGGCCGGTGACCGTACAACGGGCGAGGGAGCAGTTGCTGCCGCTCGTCGCGGCCTACGAGCGGCTGAAGCGCGCGCGCGAGGTCATCGACTACGGCGACCAGATGGCGCTGGCGGCGCGGATCGCGGCGAACCACGCCGAGGTCGGGCGGATCGAGCGCGACCGGTTCACGGTGGTGCTGCTGGATGAGTACCAGGACACCAGCCACGCCCAGTTGGTGCTGCTCCGCAGCCTGTACGGCGGCGGCCACCCGGTGACGGCGGTGGGCGACCCCTGCCAGTCCATCTACGGCTGGCGCGGCGCCTCGGCGGGCAACCTGCGGCGCTTCCCCGAGGACTTCCGCACCGGCGCCGGCGACCACGCCCCGGTGCGCCGGTTGAGCGTGAGCTTCCGCAACGGCGACCGGGTCCTCGACGTGGCGGCCCGGGTGCAGTTGCCGCTGCGCATGGAGGCCCGCGAGGTGCCGGTGCTGGTCCCCGGCGCCAACCGCAAGGACCGGGGCCGGGTCACCTGCGCCTTCCACGAGACGGCCGACGACGAGGCCGAGTGGATCGCCGAGGGCATCGCCCGCCTGCTCGGCCAGGAGAACGCCCCCGACGGCCTGCCGTGGGGAGACAAGGAGCGCAAGAAGACCCTGGCGTTGCAGCCGCAGGACGTGGCGATCCTGGCCCGCAAACGGTCACAGTTCCCCGTGCTGCGCAGGGCGCTGGAGCGGCGCGACATCCCGGTCGAGGTCGTGGGCCTCGGCGGGCTGCTGACGGTGCCCGAGGTGAACGACATCGTGGCGACGCTGCGGGTGCTGTACGACGCGACGGCGGGCGACGCGCTGGCCCGGCTGCTGGCCGGTCCCCGCTGGCGGATCGGCCCCGCCGACCTGCGGGTGCTGGGCGAGTACGCGCGCGAGCTGACCCGCGAGGCCGACGCGGCGGCGGGGCGCCGCGACGACCCGCTCGACCAGGTGGTCGCCGACCTGGCGGACGAGCGCGGCAGCCTGATCGACGCCCTGGACGAACTGCCCGACCGCGAGGAGTGGCTGGAGGCGTTCTCGCCGCTGGCCAGGACCCGTCTGGTGGCGCTCGCGCACGAGCTGCGCAGGCTGCGCGCGCAGGCGGCGCAGCCGCTGCCCGACCTGGTCGCCGAGGTGGAGCGGCGGCTGGGGCTGGACATCGAGGTGGCCGCGCGGGCGGGCACCGTCAGCGCCTTCGCCGCGCGCGCCGACCTCGACGCCTTCCACGACGCGGCCGCGCGCTTCGCGGGCGACGCGGAGGACCCGACGCTGGGCGCGTTCCTCGCCTACCTGGAGGCGGCGGAGAGCGAGGAGTTCGGCCTGGAGGCCGGGCGGGTCGGCGAGAGCAACAGCGTCAAACTGATGACCGTGCACGCCTCGAAGGGCCTGGAGTGGCCGGTCGTGGTCGTGCCGGGCCTCTCGCAACTGCTCAGCGGCAGGGGTACGGTCACCACCGGCAGCATCTTCCCCGCGACCCCGGTGACCAACAGCCGCTGGACCGACAACCCCCGCAAACTCCCCTACCCGCTGCGCGGCGACGCCGCCGACCTGCCGAGGCTCGGCGGGCTGTCGAAGGACGAACTGGCGCTGTTCGACGACGACTGCCGCGAGCGCGATCTGACGGAGGAGCGCAGGCTGGCCTACGTCGCGGTGACCCGCGCCCACTACCACCTGATCGCCTCCGGCTACCGGTGGGGGAGCGCGACGCGGCCGCTCGCGCCCTCGCCGTTCCTGCTGGAGGTCCGCGACACGGCGGACCGGGTGGCCTACTGGGCGCCCGACCTGGAGGAGGGCGCCACGAACCCGCTGCTGTCCGAGCCCGCCGCCGCGACCTGGCCAGTCACGCCGGAGGGCGCCCGCTACGACGCGGTGGAGGACGGCGCCCGCCTGGTCGAGCAGGCGCTGGCGGGCACCCTGCCCCCGGCGGAGGACGAGCCGGTGAAGACGTTCGACGAGGAGCGGATCCGCGCCTGGGAACGCGACACGGACCTGCTGCTGCGCGAGCGCGAGTCGCACCGGCGCGGCGCCGGGCGCACGGTGGAACTGCCGGGCAGGCTGACGGTGTCGTCGCTGGTCACGCTGGCGACCGACGCCAAGGAGCTGGCCCGGCGGATCAGGCGCCCGGTCCCGGTCAGACCGGCGCCGCTGGCCAGGCGCGGCACCTCCTTCCATCGCTGGCTGGAGGGGCGGTGGGACCAGCAGCGGCTGATCGACGACTTCGAGCTGCCCGGTCTCGACGTGGCCGAGGAGGAGGCGGACGTGCGGCTGGCCGAGCTCCAGGAGCGCTTCGAGGAGAGCGAGTGGGCCGAGCGCAAGCCGTACGAGCTGGAGGTGCCGTTCGAGACGATGATCGCCGACCGGGTGGTCAGGGGGCGGATGGACGCGGTCTACCGGCTGCCCGACGGCTCGTTCGAGGTCGTCGACTGGAAGACCGGGGCCAGGCCGGGCGGGAAGGCGGCGGCGGCCGCCGCCGTGCAGCTCGCGGCCTACCGGCTGGCGTGGGCGGATCTGGCGGGCGTGCCGGTGAAGCGGGTGAGCGCGGCCTTCCACTACGTACGCTCCAACGAGACCGTCCGACCGGTGAACCTGCTCGACGCGCGTGGCCTGGTGGCGCTGATCGAGCAGGTGCCCTTCCGGAAGTAGTCGAGGACGACACGGTCGCCTTCCTGGAGATGAGCACCCGGCTGCAGGTCAGGAAGGCCATCTAGAAGACCACGGTGTCCCCACCCGCGCCGAGGTGAGGGGGTTCTCGATCGGGACGTATCCGGCGGCACGGTCGGCCGCGCGGGCCCACCGTACGGACAGGTTGGCCTTGGCGGGCAGGGGCGCGCCCGCCAGCAGGGCGGACAGCGGCAGCGGACGGCCCAGCCGCTCGGCGCAGCCGTCCACGACCTCCCTGGCCGCTGTCCACAGCCGGGCCAGCAGCGTGTCGTCGGCGCCCGCGACGGCGGCCGCGATCTCGGTGAGGTGGTTGACCAGCAGGCAGTAGGAGACCCTGGCCCAGCCGCGTTCGGCGTCGTAGGAGAGCGCTCGGGCGACCTGCTCCGGCACGCCGGTCAGGTCGTGGCGGCCGGTGACCAGCTTGGTGCCCTCCAGGTCGCGGAAGACCGCCTGCGCGGGCAGGCCGTCCGGGCCGAGGCCGACGAGCACGTTCTGCAGGTGCGGCTCCAGGACCACGCCGTACCGGAAGTACAGGTCGAGCACGGGCGGGACCACCGCCGTGACGTACGCGCGCCACCACGCCACCGGGTCCTGCGCGTCGACGCGGCCCGCCGCCAGCGCGCCCGCGAGCACCGGCGTCACCCCCGGCGCCACCACCGACCAGGGGCTGGCCCGCACGATCACCCCGAGCCCCTCCAGCAGCCTGGTGCCCAGCGCGGCCGAGCGGTAGCCGGGTTCGGGCAGCCACGCGCAGCCCAGCCGCTCGAAGATCGGCGTGAGCCTGCGGTTCAGCTCGACCGCCCCGGCCAGCTCGTACCAGGCGTTCTTGCGCACGCAGTTGGTGATGCGGACGTCCAGGCTGAACTTCAGGCACACGCCCGCGTCCGGCGCGTAGACCGTGCGCACCGACGACGTCGGCACCACGGACGGACCCGGCCCGAGATCGATCATCCGCGCGTCGAGCGCCGAGCCGAGCAGGTCGAGCTGCCACGGATGCGCGGGCAGCAGCGCGTACCCCGGCGGCGCCTCGCCCAGCAGGTCGAGCGCGCCCGCCGCGCCCTCCTCCACCAGGCTGGACAGCTCCACGCCGAGCAGTCGCAGCGGGAAGCGCGCGTGCGCCTCCGGCGCGTACCCGAGCCAGTCGCGGCCGCCGCGCGCCTTCGGGCTCGGATGGAACGGGTGCCCGTGCACCAGCGCCTGCTCGGAGGCCAGCCACGGGTCGCCGGGCGGGGTCGCCGTCGCGCGGGCCCGCAGGATCGCCTCCAGCGCCTCCCTGCTGGCCCGCACCTGCCCGGCGAACTCCGCGTTGCCCCGGTCGGCCCCAGTCAGGTCGGCCCCAGTCAGGTCGGACACGGACAGATCGGCCTCAGCCAGCCGGACGAGTTCGTCCGAGGTCAGCGTCTGCCACACGCCGTCCTCCAGGCGCTCAGGGCGCCCCGTGAAGCGCAGCGCCGCCCCGCCGGTCGTCCGGGCCCGCAGCAGCGTCCCCGCGACCCTCAGCAGCACGTACGGCCCCGCCGTCCACACCAGCCCGCGCGGCCCCGCCACCTCACGCACGCAGCACCGCAGCAGCGCGGCCAGCGTCGACTCCTCGGCCTGCGCCGCGTAGGCGCGGGTGTCGAGGACCAGGCTTTCCACGTCACGCTCTCCTCAGGTAGTTGGGCCCGCTGGCGCCGTAGAACTTGTTGACGTCGCGGGCGCCGGTGCGCTCCTTGGCCACGAGCGTCCCCGCCGTGACCATCGACTTGCCGGTCAGCCGGGCCGCGTCGAGCGTCCTGGCCCGCAGCAGCCTGGCCATCGGGTGCTCGCCGTGCTCGTCCAGCGCCTCCGCGAGCGTCGCGCGCAGCAGCCGCGCCGCCCGCTCGTACGGCAGCGCCCCGAACGCCACGGCGGCGGCGGCCAGGTGCAGCGTGATGGTCACGAAGACGTCGGCCAGCGCGTGGGGGTCGTCGGTCAGCATGCGCCCGTCGCCGAACGCGGGCACGGCCACGCCCGCCGCCGCCAGCCGCGCGGGGGAGGCGAGCAGCCCGTCGTTGTCCTTGACCAGCAGCCGCATGCCGTCGGCCGCGAAGACGAGGGCGAGGTTCTGCTGATGGGCCTCCAGGGCGACGCCGTACTCGACGAACAGCCGCACGTTCCACCGCAGCAGGATCCGCAGGTAGCCGGGCAGCACGTCGCCGAAGCGGTCGAGCACGCCGGGCGCCGTCAGCGCCGCCACGGGGACGATCTCACCGGCCGGGAGCCTGCGGATCATCCAGGCGAGGTATTCGTGGCCGGTCTCCGCGTAGGTCTGCTCGTCCGCCACCAGCACGTCGGGGTCGGCCAGTCGTCTCACCAGCAGTTCGGCCAGGGCGCCGTCGCGCAGCGTGCCGGGTCTGATCGAGCGGCGGTTGCGCGTGCCCAGGGTGCTGACCGGCAGGGGGAGCTTGAGGTGGGTGCGGGCGTCGAGTTCGACCGTGCGCATGGACAGCGTGGGCCGTACGAGCGTGTCCGGCCGCTCGACGGCGCGGGTGCCCTCGACCTCCAGCGCCCGCCCGAGCGTGAGCGGGTGGACGGGGAACGGCTCGTCGTGGCCGGGCACCGCCACCCAGCGCAGCGCGAACGTCGGCGCGAACTCCGGCGCGTAGGCCAGCAACTGGTCGGCGGTGAGGCCGATCCTGGCCCGCGCGGTCGGGTAGACGGGGTGCTCCAGCGTGGCGGCCAGCGCCTCGTACGACGTCGGCGCCTGCCTGTCGCGCAGCCCGTCGGTCATGAGCGCGGCGGCGCACTCCTCGGCGAAGGCGGCCACGCCCTCGGCGTCCGCCGGGTCGGCGACGTGGTCGAGCGCGCCGAGCACCTGGGCGAGCCGCAGCCGCTCCTCGGGCGCCACGACGAAGTCCTGGTAGAGGCGGCCGGGCACGAGCCGGACGACCATCCCGTCGGGCAGGCTCATCCGCACCCCGTCGCGGGTCCTGCTGATCTGCCGGGACAGCCCGCCGTAGTCCTCGCGCAGCAGTGCGTTCAGGACGCGCGCGGCCAGCGCGGACTCGCTCATGGCGCGATCACCCACGGGCGCTCGGCCCGGTAGGCGGCGACGGCGGCCTCGACGCCGGCGCGGTCGGGGCCGACCGCCCTGATCACGCCGAGGAAGTCGCGGTTGGTGCGGGTGAGTTCCACGCGCTCGCCGAGCGCGCGCAGCGGCCGGTGCCACAGCGTGACGCCGTCGCGGGAGCGTTCCTCCGCACCGGGCGCGGCGGTGATGGTGCCGGAGCGGTCGGCGACCAGGCTCACGGCCGTGCCGTGCCGGGAGGACGGCGGCGGCTGCGGCACCGGCTCGCCGAGGTGGACGCGCAGGATCCACTCGAACAGCGGCACGCCGAGCACGTCGGCCATGAGAAAGTCGCAGTGGTCGCCGATCACGCGGTAGTTGACCTCGACGATCCGGGGGCCTGCGGGCGTCTCGACGTACTCGGTGTGGCAGGCGCCGAACCCGGCGCCGAGGGCCCGCAGCGCGTTCAGGACGTGCTCGTGCGGCCCGTCCGGCGCCCAGTCCAGGCGCTCCTCGACGAAGTACGGCAGCGGCCCCAGCGTGGTCGCGAACCCGCCGAGCACCCGCACCCGCGAGCCGTCGCCCAGGGTCTCCACCGTGCGCAGCGGCCCTTCGAGGTACTCCTCGACGACGACGGCCGCGCCCGGCCGGTTGCGCCTGACGGCCGCGACGGCGGCGGCCAGGTCGCGCTCGACCAGCATCACGTCCTCGCTGGCGACGCCCTCGCGGGGTTTGACGACCACGGGGTACGGCGGGTCGGCGGGCACGGGGTCGCCCGGTGCGAGCCGTACGGAGCGGACCTCCTCGACCCCGGCCTCGGCGAGGCGGCGGCGCATGAGGTACTTGTTCTTGGCGGACAGGCAGGCCCGCCAGTCCTTGCCCGGCAGGCCGAAGTAGTCGGCGGCGAGCGCGGTCTCCGCCTGGAGGTGGTCGGAGTTGGAGAAGATCGCGTCCGGGCGTCCGAGGTGTGCGATGGTGTCGATGAGCGCGCGCGGGTCGCGCACGTCGCAGCGCACCACGCCGGGCCGCCGGTCACCGTGCCCCCCGTGACCCTCGTGATCAGTGAGAATCGTCACGTCGCAGCCGAGCGCGCGGGCCGAGGGCAGGAACCCGTCGGTCACCGAGTCGGTCGGCTTGAGCGCCGTGAGATAGAGCCGCAACGCAGGTACCCCCTGGCTCAGGTAAGGCTAACCTAACTCGGCGATGATAGTGCCAGGGAGATCGTCTCGTCGCATCGACAGGGTAAATGAGAGTCTTCTCATCTTCGTCTCACAGACCTCTCCTCGGCACCGCATACGGTTGCTGGCATGCCCCGGAGAACCACCCTCGTCGCGGCCGTGGTCGTGGCCGCGTTCGCCGCCCTCGCCATCGTCGTGGTGTCGCAGGTGAACGCGGTCGAGCCGGATCTGGGCGAGGCCATCGTCGTCACACCGTCCGCCAGCCCGTCCGTGCTGTACGACACCCCCACCTCGACGAGCACGCCGACGCGCACCAAGAAAGCCGAGCCCTCCTCCCGGCCGTCGAGCTCTAAGCCCACCAAGGTGCCGTCGGCGACCCCCACCAAGAAGAGACCCAGGGCCGAACAGGTACCACCCCCGCCGCCCCGCAGGGGCGGCGACGACGATGACGATGACGGCGGAGATGACGACTGAGCAGATGACCGGTGAGCAGATGACCCCCGAGCCCGCCGCGTGAGCGCCCGCGCCAGGATCGTGGGCTGGATGCTCGCGGTGGTCGGTCTGGCCCTCGCCCTGTCCACGTTCGCCACGTGGACCGTTCAACTGGCCCGGGTCGAAGAACGCATCATCGGCGAGTTCGAGCACGAGATCGGAGAACTCCGCGCCTACGTCACACAGCGTCCGGGCGCCGACCTCGACACCCTGTTCAAGGGCTACCTCCAGGTCAACGCCGCCGACCGCTGGGAGACCTTCTTCACCCTGCTCGACGGCCAACCCCACCTCAAGGGGTACGGCGAGGCCCCCGCCCCCCTCGATCAGGACGAGGGCCTGGTCCGCCAGGCCGGACTCGCGGCGAAGCCCACGGTCGGTCCCTGGGAGAGCAGGGCAGGGGAGATCCGCTACGTCAGCATGCCGGTGAAGATCGCGAACGACGCCCGCCAGGGGCACTTCGTCATCGGGATCTTCTACGAGCACCACCGCCAGGAGGTCGTGGAGTCCGTGAGAGTCCTCGCGCTCACCTCCCTCGCTGCCCTCGCCCTCGCGGGCGCGGCCGGGTGGTTCGTCGCCGGCCGGGTGCTGGCGCCGGTGCGGATGGTGCGCCAGGCCGCCGAGCGCACCGGCGACTCCAGCGACCTCAGCAGGCGCCTCGACGTGGTCGGCAACGACGACGTGGCGGCGCTGGCCAGGACCTTCAACCACATGCTCGACCGGCTCCAGCGGGCCTTCGCCGTCCAGCGGGAGTTCGTCGACGACGCCGGCCACGAACTGCGCACACCCATCACGGTGATCAGGGGCCACCTGGAGCTGATGGGCGACGACCCCGCCGAGCGCGAGGAGACCATGGCCCTGGTCACCGACGAGCTCAACCGCATGAACCGCATCGTCGACGACCTCCTCACGCTGGCCAAGGCCGAGCAGCCCGGCTTCCTCACCGTCGAGGACGTCGAACTGGCCGACCTCACCGTCAGCGTGATCGCCAAGGCGAGGGCGCTCGGCGAGCGCGACTGGCGGGTGGACGAGGTGGCGGAGGCCCGCATCGTCGCCGACCGCCAGCGGCTCACGCAGGCGCTCATGCAACTACTGGCCAACGCCGTGCGCCACACCCAGCCGGGTGCGCTCGTCGCGGCGGGCTCGGCCGTCGAGGGAGACCGGGTCCGCCTGTGGGTCCGCGACGGCGGCCACGGCGTCCGCGAGGAGGACAGGGAGCGCATCTTCCAGCGCTTCGTCCGCGCGGGCAGCCGCTCCCACCAGGGTGCCGGGCTCGGCCTCGCCATCGTGCGCTCGATCGCCGAGGCGCACGCCGGGCGAGTCTGGGTCGAGGACGGCGCCCGCTTCGTGATCGAACTGCCCTATCGGGAGGTGCCCGAGTGAACCGCATACTCATCGCCGAGGACGAGGCCAGGATCGCCGCCTTCGTGGAGAAGGGGTTGCGCGGCAACGGCTTCGTGACCACGGTCGTGGAGGACGGCGAAGCCGCCTTCGAGTACGCGAGAAGCGGCGAGTTCGACCTGATGGTGCTCGACATCGGGCTGCCGCTGGCCGACGGCTTCACCGTGCTGCGCAGGCTGCGGCAGGCCAGGGTGACGCTGCCGGTGATCATCCTGACCGCCCGCGACAGCGTCGCGGACAAGGTCGCGGGGCTGGAGGGCGGTGCCGACGACTACATCCCCAAGCCGTTCGCCTTCGAGGAACTGCTGGCCAGGGTCCGGTTGCGGCTGCGGGCCGAGCGGGCGCCGGAGGTGACCGTGCTGCGGGTCGGCGACCTGTCGCTCGACCTGCGCAGCCGCCGCGTCCACGTGGACGGCCAGATGATCGAGCTGTCCACGCGCGAGTTCGCGCTCGCCGAGGTGTTCTGCCGCCACCCCGACCAGGTGCTCACCCGCGAGCAACTGCTGAGCCACGTGTGGGGCTTCGACTTCGACCCCGGGTCGAACGTGGTGGACGTGTACGTGCGCTACCTCCGCAAGAAGATCGGGGCAGAGCGCATCGAAACCCTTCGGGGTACCGGATATCGGATGAGAGCCCTTTAACCAGGCGCTAACGGTCGTCCCACTGCTGTTCGGGAGGCTGGTTCCAGAATCGGACACCCCCTGGAGGACGGCAATGGAACTCAAGCGCATCCTGGTCGCCATCGCGATCACTTGCGGAGCCACCGCGACCGGCACGGCCCTCACGGCCGGACCGGCCTCCGCCACCCAGACGACCCAGGCAGCACAGGCGGCCCAGCTCGGGGTCCTCGACGACGATGACGACGACGGCGGGGACGACGACGATGACGACCGCCGCGTGCCGAGGGGCGGCGTCGACACCGAGAAGGGCGGCCTGAAGGTCCGCGACGACGACCGCGCCCCCAGGGGCGGCGTGGACACCGGCAGGGGCGGGGCCGCCCGGGACGACGATGACGACCAGCCCAAGGGCGGCATCGACACGGGCGCGGGCGGCACGGCCCTCATGGGCACCTCGAAGTTCCTGCGCGGACTCGAAGGCCCGACCGGCTCGGACGCCTCCGCCCGTTCGGACGCCTCCACCCGCTCGGGTGGCTCCGACGGCTCTGACGCCTCCGTGACCTCGGACCGCTCCGGGACGTCTGACCGCTCGGGGACTTCGGACCGCTTGGCCGACCAGACCGGTCCCAGCGGCGAGAGCGGCGTCACTTGGACCCGCGCCCGCGCCGAGGTCCGCACCGTGACCGACCTCCTCGCCCAGAGCGCGGCCACCGCCTCCCGGCAGAACACCGACCTGCTGCCCATGGGCCTGGCCGGAGCGGGCGCGGTCGTCCTCGCCGGCGGCGGCCTGCTCATCCTGCGCCGACTCCGCTCGGAGAGCTGAGCCGTGCGCGCCCGCACCGCCGCCGCCCTGTTAACCGTCACGGCGTGCGTGAGCACGCCCCTGGCAGCGGCCCACGCGACCGACCTCATGAGCGACCTGTCCGCCACGACCGTCCTCACAGGCGACCCGGCCGCCTTCACGGGCGACCCCTTCGCTGCGGCGGCGTCCTTCGCCGCTCCCGTCGAGAAGCGCGCCGCCGACCCCGTGCGGTTGCGCATCGCGAAGATCGGACTCAGCACCCGGGTCGTCGGACTCCGCCTCGACCGCAGGGGCAAGCTGATCGCCCCCACGAGCTTCACCCGCGTCGGCTGGAACGTGGCAGGACCGGAGCCGGGCGAACGCGGCCCCGCCGTCATCGCCGGCCACGTCGACTCCAAGACCGGCCCCGCCGTCTTCCACCGCCTGCGGCACCTCTCACCCGGCGACCGGATCCACGTGGACAGAGCCGACGGCAGCACCAGGGCCTTCACCGTCTACCGCGTGGCCCGATACCCCAAGAGCGGTATACCGAACGGCCAGGTGTACGGCCGCACCGAGGGCGCCGAACTCAGGCTCATCACCTGCGGCGGCGTGTTCGACAGGCAGAGGCGCAGCTACCGCGACAACGTGGTGGTCTACGCCCGCTGACCGAGGGCGCCCGGCCGCCGAACCCCCGGCCGGGCGCCCTCCCGCATCCCCTGTCCCACAGGGCGTCGTAGGATGACTGCGTAGCTGGGGGAGGGCGTGTCCTGGTGGAAACACGGGTGGAAGAACATCTCATCGGGCCACTGCTTCTGGCACGGTCCACAGTCGACAGATCGGCGCTCCGGCGCGGCGACGCCGACTGGCTCAAAGAGGTCTGGGCCCGGCCCACGACCAGGGTCCTGGTGATCCACGACGGCCACACCCTCGTCAGGCGACAGGGTGACGACGTGGAGGCCGTGCTCTACACCTCCGACGACGCCCCCGAGGGCGAGCGTTACCTGCTCGGCGTCGAGGACGAGGTCGCCTACTTCGCCGTCGCCGCCCCGCTGCCCGGGATCGACGGCGAGGCCGACGGGCGGGTGACCGTACCCTCGAACCTCGCCGACACCCCAGAGGGCCGTCCGGTGGTCGCGGGCCTGCGGCAGGTCGGCGGGCTGCTCGGCGACCGTGACGCGGGCCTGCTCGTGTACGCCGTCGCCCTGGAGGCGTGGCACGCCACCCACGAGTTCTGCCCCCGCTGCGGGAGCCGCACCGCCGTCGAGGCCGGCGGGCACATCCGCGTGTGCCTGTCCGACGGCTCCCAGCACTTCCCGCGCGTCGACCCGGCCGTCATCATGCTGGTCCGCGACGCCGACGACCGCTGCCTGCTCGCGCGCGGCCCCCAATGGCCCGAGGGGCGGCTGTCGATCCTGGCCGGGTTCGTGGAGCCGGGGGAGTCGCTGGAGCACGCGGTCGTGCGCGAGGTCGCCGAGGAGGTGGGCCTGACGGTCGTCGCCCCCCGCTATCTCGGCAGTCAGCCGTGGCCGTTCCCGCGCAGCCTGATGCTGGGCTTCTTCGCCGAGGCGACCTCCACGCGGCTGTCGGTCGACCACGAGGAGATCGCCGAGGCGCGGTGGTACTCACGCGATGAGCTCTCCCACGCGCTCGCGACGGGAGAGCTCCGGCTGCCGCCGGCGGTCTCGATCGCCCGCAGACTGATCGAGACCTGGTACGGCGGTCCCCTCGAAGGCGACTGGTGAACGTCAGGCGGGCTGCAGCAGCGCCTTGACCTCGCGTGCCGACGGGTTGGTGCGCACGACGTCGCCCTGCGGCGTCTTGATGACCACCGTCGGCACGACCTGGTTACCGTTGTTGACACTCATGACGAACCGCGCGGCCGCCGGGTCGGCCTCGATGTCCACTTCGGCGAACGCGATGCCCTCGCGGGTGAGCTGCGACTTGAGCCTTCTGCATGGGCCGCACCAACTGGTGGTGTAGACCGTGAGCGCCATGGCGGGTCCTTTCGTGACGGTGGCCGGTCGGTCCAACAACGAAGGCCCTGCCCGCCATTCCGTCACCCGATGCGGGAGGCGATCCACGCCTGCACACGCTCGGCCACGCCGGGCAGCCGGTAGAGCGGCGCGCTGTGCTCGCTGCCCGGGTTGGTGAACAGCGTCACGTCGACGCCGACCGGGCCGAGCATGTTCTTCAGCAACTGGCTCTGCACCGGCGGCACGAACTCGTCCTGCGAGTGCATCAGCAGCATGGGCGCGTCGTTGCGGCTGGCGTGCCAGGGCACCTCCATGCTCGCCCACACACGCGAGCACCTGCCCTTGGGCTCGCAGCCGCCCGCCAGCCGGATCGCGGCCTCGCGCAGCCGCCGCTTGTGCGGGGTGGCCTCCGCGCCGGCGCCGTCGGTGTAGGCGCGCAGCGGCGAGATCACCGGGGACAGGCCGACGACGCCCTTCAGGCCCGGCACGCCGTTGCCGTACGTGCCGACGGCCGTGGCGAGGTGGCCGCCCGCGGAGAAGCCCACCAGGACGTAGTTCATCGGGTCGAACGACCAGCGCTCGGCGTGCTTCCTGGCCAGCTTGATCGCGCCGAAGGCGTCGGTGCGCTGCGCCGGCCAGGACGCCTGGCCGGACAGCCGGTAGTTGACGTTGAAGACCGTGTAGCCGAGTTCGGCGTAGGCGCGGGTGATCTCCGTCATGTGCCGCTTGTCGCCCGACGACCACCAGCCGCCGTGGATGAGGAACACGCCCGGGCGCTTGGCGCCGGTGGGGGTCCACCACACGTCCATGTCCTGGTTGGCCCGCGAGCCGTACTTCACCGTCTCGGTCGAGACGTCGGACACGGAGGGCGTGACCGGGGGCACGGGTGAGCCCGGATCCCTGACCTCGGCCGCGACGGCGGCGCCCGGCGTGAGCGCGACAGCGGCGAGCAGCGCGCTCGCGACGACCGCAGTTCGCACGGCCTTCCTTTCCCCCATGCAGTTAGGACGGCCCCATTGTGGGGGAAATGACCAGTCCTTTGCATCTCGTTGGCGATGAGCGGACAGTTCAACCAGTGGCCGCATGTTGCCAGAATGGAGGCCGTCACCGCCACCGGACTGGAAGGATGTACGGGTGAACAGCGTGGATGACGTGCTGGCCGGGCTCGACCCCGAGCAGCGCGCGGTCGCCGAGGCCGTGCGCGGCCCGGTCTGCGTGCTGGCCGGCGCGGGCACGGGCAAGACCAGGGCGATCACCCACCGCATCGCCCACGCCGTACGCACCGGGTACGTCGACTCCGCCAACGTCCTCGCGGTGACGTTCACCACACGGGCGGCGGGTGAACTCCGCCACCGCCTCCAGGCGCTCGGCGCCCCCGGCGTACAGGCCCGCACCTTCCACGCGGCCGCGCTGCGGCAGCTCACCTACTTCTGGCCGAAGGTGATCGGCGGGGCGGCGCCGTCCGTCATCGAGTCGAAGCTGCCGGTGCTGCGTGAGGCCCTGCGCACCACCCGCACCAGCGCCGACGTGCTGCGCGACGTCGCCGGCGAGGTCGAGTGGGCGAAGGTCACGCAGGTGACGCCCGAGGACTACGTGGCCGTCGCCGCCAAGTCCGGCCGCAAGCCGCCCATCCCCGCCGACGAACTCGCCCGCGTCTACGACGCCTACGAGAGCATCCGGCGCGAACGCCACCTCGTCGACTTCGAGACCATCCTCGAACTCACCGCCGCCGTGATGACCGAGCACCACGAGGTGGCGGCGCAGATCCGCAGGCAGTACCGCTACTTCGTGGTCGACGAGTACCAAGACGTCAACCCGCTGCAGAAGCTGCTGCTCGACACCTGGCTGGGCGGGCGCGACGACGTGTGCGTCGTCGGCGACCCCAACCAGACCATCTACTCCTTCACCGGCGCGAGCCCCCGCTACCTCACCGGCTTCTCCGTCGAGCACCCCGGCGCCACCGTCGTCAAGCTCGTGCGCGACTACCGCTCCACCCCCCAGGTCGTCGACCTGGCCAACCTCGTCATCGCCAAGGGCCGCTCGCCCCATCGGCTCGAACTCCTCGCCCAGCGCCCCGACGGCCCGAGGCCCGCCTTCACCGAGTACGACGACGAGCCCGCCGAGGCCGCCGGCACCGCGCGGGCCATCCGCAGGCTGCTCGACAAGGGCGTGCCCACCCGCGAGATCGCGGTGCTGTTCCGCGTCAACTCCCAGTCGGAGGGTTACGAGGACGCGCTGACCAAGGCCGACATCCCCTATCTGGTGCGCGGCGCGGAGCGCTTCTTCCAGCGCCCGGAGGTCCGCCACGCCGTCGTGCTGCTACGCGGTGCCGCGCGGTCCGCATCGGGTGAGCCGCTGGCCTCCGAGGTCCACCACATCCTCGCGGGTGTCGGCCTCACCCCGAAGGCGCCGCCCGGCGGCGGCAAGACGAGGGAGAAGTGGGAGTCGCTGCGCGCGCTCGCCGACCTCGCCGAGGACATGGCCGCGGACGGCGCCGACCTGTCGACGTTCGTCGCCGAACTCGAACGCCGCGCCACCGAGCAGCACGCGCCGCCCGTCGAGGGCGTCACACTGGCCTCCTTCCACTCCGCCAAGGGCCTGGAGTGGGACGCCGTCTTCCTCGTCGGCCTCACCGACGGGATGCTGCCGATCATCCGCGCCGAGACGGACGAGCAGCGCGAGGAGGAGCGGCGGCTGCTGTACGTGGGCATCACGCGGGCGCGCGAGCACCTCACACTGTCGTGGGCGCTGGCCCGCGCCCCCGGCGGACGCAGGGGACGACGGCCGTCGCGGTTCCTGGACGGGCTCACCGGGCGCGTGTCCACGCCGCCGCCGGCGGCGCCTGTGGCACGTGAGCGGCGGCCGGTCGCGGCGCGGGTGGCGTGCCGGGTGTGCGCCAAGACGCTGTCGGCGGCGGCGGAGCAGAAGCTGGGCCGGTGCGCCACGTGCCCGGCCGAGTATGACGAGACGCTGCTGGAGAACCTGCGAACGTGGCGGGCGACGGTGGCCAAGGAGTCCAAGATCCCGCCGTACGTGGTGTTCACGGACGTGACCCTGCAGGCGATCGCGGAGCGGGCACCGAGGAGCGAGCAGGAACTGCTGTCGATCGCGGGCATCGGCCGGGTAAAACTCGAAAAATACGGCGAAGCAGTCCTGAACCTGTGCCGCGAGTCCTGACCCCCTATCCACCCTGATCGCTTTCCATCCTGTGCGCCGTCCTGCCCTGACCACTGTCTGTCTCGTGCGTGCTCGCCCTGACACTCGCCATCTTGTGCGTGCTCGCCCCGCCGCCTGTCCGTCCTGTGCGTCTTTTACCCTGACCGCGCTCTGCCGGGAGCGCCCCCTGTCCGTGCGGGTTGTGCTTTGTGCGCCCCCTGCGCGTGCGGGCTGCGCATTGTGCGCCTTCTGTCCTGTGCGCGTTCGGTCCTGCGGCGCTGGTGCGCCCGCTCCTCGCCCGCGTCCGGTCAGTCACTGTCACGGCAAGCCGTTCCACCGCCACCCGCCGCACTTCGGCCGATGGCCTCCAGGAACACGCTCCTCCTCCCACCCCGCCCCACCGCAACGCCCCCGTGTCTACGGACACCCCCGAACCACCGGAGGTCAAGCTTTCCTGCTGCGCTTTCCTGCTGCGCTTTCCGGCGTGTTGCCAGCCTTCTTGGGTTTCCCGGCGCCGCGCGGCCAGAAGTTGTGCGGTGGTGATCGGCGCCGTGGTGCGGCGGCCAGCGCGGGGCACGGCCGTGGGTAAGAGCGGAGTCGTCACGGTGGGTGGGGGAGCCGGGGAGGAGCGTGTTCCTGGAGGCCATCGGCCGAAGTGCGGCGGGTGGCCGGGTGGGGGCTGGGCCGTAAGGGCTGGGAGGGTTTTTCGCCACCCGCCACCCGCTACCGACCCACCGACCACCCGGCACCGGCACCCGCGATCGCCACCCACCGACCACCCGGCACCGGCCATCGCCGCCAGCACCCGCCACCAACCCGTACCCGCTACCGACCCCCTACCCGTTACCGACCACTCACCGACCTCCGGCCACCGACCTCCGGCCACCCGCCAGCCACCCGCCAGCTACCCGCCCGCCACCCGCACCCGACCAGCCGCAAGCTATCCGCTGCGCCGATCACGACCGCTGCCCCCGTTGCCTTGAGATTCAGCCATCCGCCGCCATGAGCCCCGTTCGGGTCGGCCACTCGCCGGGTGTCGTTCATGCAGGCCACTCGCCGTCCGGGCCGTTCACGGTCGCGAGCAACTTATGGGCACGAGGGCGCTCACTGAGCCAGAGCCACCCACTGCCCGCCAGCCAGCCCAAGCCCCGTCCACGGCGCGACATGAACCGCTCGTCACCAAAACGAGAGCAGATTCACACACCCCGGGTTTATCCACCCTCCCGATCGGCGCCACACTGGTTGACACGGACATTTCGCAAGGGGGACCCGTGAACGAGGCTCTCAAGGAGCTGCTCGACCTCCTCGATCTTGAGCAGATCGAGCTGGACATCTTCCGGGGCCGCAGCCCGGAGGAGCGCATCCAGCGCGTCTTCGGCGGCCAGGTCGCCGCTCAGGCGCTGGTCGCGGCGGGCCGCACGGTCCAGAGCGACCGCAACGTGCACTCCCTGCACGCCTACTTCATCCGTCCGGGCGACCCGACGATCCCCATCGTCTACAACGTCGAGCGCGTCCGCGACGGTCGCTCCTTCACCACTCGCCGCGTCGTCGCCGTCCAGCACGGCAAGGCGATCTTCACGATGTCCGCCTCCTTCCACGTCGCGGAGGAGGGCGTCGAGCACCAGGCCGCCGTCATGCCCGTCACCCCCGACCCCTTGACGCTGCCCACGTTCCAGGAACGCATGAACGAGCTCGTCGGCGCCGACCCCATGTGGCGCGACTGGCTCTCCCGCGAACGTCCGGTCGAGGCGCGCTACGCCTCGCCGCTGACCTTCGAGGCGTCCAAGGACCCGGCGCTGCGCAGCGCCCAGACGAACGTCTGGTTCCGCTACGACGCCGAACTGCCCGACGACCCGCTGCTGCACGTGGTGCTGGCCGCCTACGCCTCCGACTACACGCTCGTGGACACGGTCCTGCTCGCGCACGGACTGTCGTGGGGCAACTCGAACATCATGGGCGCCTCGCTCGACCACGCCATGTGGTTCCACCGCCCGTTCAGGGCCGACGACTGGCTGCTGTACGCGCAGGAGTCCCCGTGGTCGGGAGGCGCACGCGGACTGGCTCGCGGGCAGATGTTCACGGCCTCCGGAGATCTCGTGGTGTCGGTCGTGCAGGAGGCCATGATCCGTGAGCTGAAGTCGTAAAATCCCAGGTAGAAAATATGTTGCCCCTTCCCGGCTTCCCGGTTTAGGGTCATGGTCAAGCGAGTCGGACAGCCCTGTCCGACGAACACACGAACGGAGGTGAGTCCAGGTGATCAGCATGAAGAACATGTCGGCCGCACAGTGGCTCGCTTCCGCACGCCGTGACTCGGTGAGGCTGATCGATGGCCTAGCCGAACTTCGTCAGGAGAAGTCTGTCCGCGGCCGTGAGCGCAGCGCCATCACCCGTGTCGGTGGCGGCCTCGTCAGCAGCGCTCCCGCTTTCAGCGCAGGCGCCCCAGGCGCAATCGCCAGCCCGGCAGGCATCCACCTGCCGATGACCCAGCAGCAGTACACCAAGGGTGGACTGTGCGGTCCGCAACCCTGGAGGGATGCGCCGGTCAGAACCTGACCGGCACTCAGCCCCCAGGCCGCGGATCCACAGACAGGATCCGCGGCCTCTTTGTTTGTCCGCGATCCCTCCAAAACCTCCGAGGTGCCAAGACCGAGATCAACAAGATCGATCAGAAGGAGACGCAGATGGGGGCCAAGACGATCATGGACCTGATCGACGAAGCCAAGATCCCCTGCCGTACCAACCCTGACCTGTGGTTCGCCGAGTCGCCCGAGGACGTCGAGTTCGCGAAGGCGCTCTGCGGTGGCTGCCCGATCCAGAAGACCTGCCTGGACCGCGCGCTTGAGCGCGCGGAGCCGTGGGGCGTCTGGGGCGGCGAACTGATCCTCAGGGGGACCATCGTTCCTCGCAAGCGGCCGCGCGGGCGTCCCCGCAAGCACCCCGTCGCCGCCTAGAACCTCGTATTCCGAAAGGACACCGTTGTTATGGACACCCTGCCCACCAGATCTTTCAGCTCGCCGTATCTGTACCACGATCTGGTCAATGACCGAATACGGACGCTCCACCGAGAGGCGGAGCATCAGCGCGTGGTCAACCGGTTGCTCCGCCTCAAACGGGCTCGCCGCAACGTCCAACGCGCGAACGACCGCCTGCGCACGCTCATCTTGAGCATGTAGCAGCCGCGTCACCGCCCTCAGGCCCCCTCCGCATGGGCCCGCAGCTCCCGCTGCGGGCCTTTGCCCTTTCCTGTCTGCCAACAGGCTGACCTTCGTCGGCCCGCCGAATTCCGCCGACGGGTGCGGCCTCGTCGGCACGCCGGACTCTGCTGATAGACCGAATCTCGTCGGCCTTCCCGGCAGGCCAAGCTGCGGCGCCACGAACTCTGGCGGCCAGGTCGGTCCCCTCGGCCCGCCGAACTCTGCCAGCGGGTGGAGTCCCGTCGGCCGACCCGGCTGCCTTCCCGGCAGCCCAAGCCGTGTCGGCACCGCGAGTTCTGCAGGCGGGTTCGGCCTTGTCGGTGCTCCGAGCTCTGCTGAAAGGCCGGGTCTCGTCGGCAGGCCCAGCTCTGGCGGTGGGCTCGCCGCTGCGAATCGGCTCGACTCCGGCAGCGGGCCCGACGCCGTTACGGCCAGCCCGGCACACCCGCCCCGCCGCCGTGCCCGCCCTCTGTCGAGCGCCGCTCCTGAGGGCCCACGGAGTTCCCGCCGCAACGCCGCCTCCTTGTCCGAAGTCCGTGGCTCCCCTTCCCCCGCGAGGCTTCCTAAACATGCACAGGGTATTGAACTGTGCGTTCCAAAATGTGTTACATTGGCTGCCATGGCACGACCGAGGCAGTTCGACGAGGCGCAGGCCGTGGAGGCCGCGATGCGCGCCTTCTGGAGCACCGGCTACGAAGCCACCTCCACCCAGGACCTGTGTGAGGCGACCGGGCTCGGCCGTAGCAGCATCTACAACACCTTCACCAGCAAGCACGACCTCTTCCGCAAGGCCCTGGTCCACTACATGGACGAGCGGACCGCCTCCATTATCGAGGTCCTCGACGGCCAGGCCCCCGTCCGGGAGAAAGTGCGAGACCTGCTGTGGCGGTCGGTCGGACTCGCCCCCGACGACCCGCACGGGTGCCTGGTCGTCAACACCATGGTCGAACTCGCCCCCCGGGATCCCGAGATCGCCGAACTCCTCGGACGTGACCTCGACCGCCGCCGGACGGCGCTGCGTGACGCCTTCGAAACCGCCCGCCTGGCCGGTGAGATAGCCGCAGACCAAGACCCGAACGCGCTGGCCGCGTTCGTCATCGGCGTCATCAGCGGCATGCGCGTCGCCGAACGCGGCGGTGCCGACCGGGTCACTCTCGAATCCATCGCCACGACGGCCCTGCGCGCGATCTGATCTCCGTGGGTCGTCGTGTGCCTTTGCGTGCCCACATTCTGAACTGATCTATTCAAAACTACCGGAGTACCCCCATGCCATTGGCCATCTTCATCCTGGGCGCGGCCATCTTCGCCCAGGGCACCTCCGAACTCATGCTCGCCGGGCTCCTCACCGAGGTGGCCACGGCTTTCGACGTGTCCGTGCCCCAGGCGGGCCTGCTGATCTCGGCGTTCGCGATCGGCATGCTGGTGGGTGCGCCCATCCTCGCGCTCGCCACCATGCGCTGGCCGCGCCGTACGACACTGTTGATCTTCTTGGCGGTCTTCTCGCTCTCCCATGCGGCAGGCGCGCTGGCCCCGGACTACTGGACCCTGTTCGTCACCCGCGTGATCAGCGCTTTCGTCTACGCCGGCTTCTGGGCCGTCTCCATCGTCACCGTCTTCAGCCTTGTCCCGGTGAACGTCCGGGGCAAAGCCATGAGCATCCTCGCGGGTGGCCTCACCATCGCCACGATCTTCGGACTCCCCCTAGGCGCCCTGATCGGCCAGCAGTTCGGCTGGCGTTCGGTGTTCTGGGTGGTCGCCGTGATGTCCGCCGTCGCCATGATCGGCGTCCTGGCCACCGTCCCCGGCGGCCGCCCCACCACCGAGAAGGCCCCCGACCTGCGCCGCGAACTCCGTGGCATGGCCAACCCCCGCGTCTGGCTGGCCTACTCGATCACCGCGCTGGGCACTGCGGGCCTGTTCGTCAGCTTCAGTTACCTGGAACCCCTCCTCACCCGCACCACGGGACTCGCCACCTCCTGGGTGCCCGCCATCCTCGCCCTGTACGGCGTGGGCGCCGTCGTCGGCATCACCATCGGCGGCCGCACCGCCGACCGCCACCCCGTCCGCACCATGTACATCGGCATGACCGGCCTCATCGTCACCTCCATCGGCCTGGCCCTGCTGGCAGACCACCTGGTACCGACCATCGTGCTCATCTTCCTGCTGGGCGCTTTCGGCTTCGGCCCCAACCCCACCTTCAACTCCTGGGTGTTCACCCTCGCCAAGAACTCACCGACCCTGGCCTCCAGCACGAACGTCTCCGCTTTCAACACCGGTATCACCACCGGCCCCTGGCTCGGCGGCCTGGCCATCGGCGCGGGCTACGGCTACCCCTCGGTCGCCTGGATCGGCGCCCTCCTCGGCGCCCTCTCCCTCCTCGCCATAGCCGCCGCCACCCGCCGTACCAGCGCCGCCCCCGACCTCGCCCCAACCACGGTCTGACCGACTCCCCTCGCCGCAGCCTGCGCACCTGACTCCCGCCCCCTCAACTCCTTGACCCGAAGGCAACCAGGGGCCTTCACTTCACTGACGACTACGCCACCCGATCCCCATGGCGGCCACGCGGCTTTGGCACCGATCCCGACGAAACGGCCTTCACTTCGACGGCAGCCACGCCACCCCTGATCCCGACGGCGGCCAGGCGGCCTTGATCCCGACGGCGGTTAGAGGGCCTTGATCCCGATGACGCCAAGGCGGTCTTGGCGCTGATGGACGCCAAGGCAGCTTTGACGCCGACAGAGGCCAAGGCAGCCGCGGCGCCGACGGGCACCAACAAGGCAGCCTTGGGCCGAGGGGCACCAGGTAGCTTTGACACTGACGGGCACCGAGGCAGCCCTTGGGGCCGACGGGCACCAACGCGGCATTGGCGCCGACAGCAAGACGGTCGTCAATTCGACCACAGCCACGACCGCCTTGGCCCCGACCACAGCCACGACCGCCTTGATCCTGACGTCAGTCACGACCGCCTTGATCCCGACGGCGGGCAGGGCCGCCTCGACCCCGACGTAAGTCATGGCCTCCTTGACCCCGGCAGCAGGCAGGGCGGTCTTGGCCTCGACGGTCGCCATAGGGCCTTCACTTCGACGGCAACCAAGCCGCATTGATGTCGACGGTCGCCAGACGGCATTAACCTCGACGGCAGCCACGCCTGTCCTTGACTTCGCTGACAGTCAGACCACATTGCTTCCACGGCAGACAGGCCGTGGACGTAATCACCGGGCCGCACCACCGGGCCGCCACCGTTCTCCTGCCAGAGCGACCGGAGGTTGGTCAGGCGGACGCCAGCACTGGTCGCCGACGTCCTGTGCAGCCCTGGTCCCGCGCCCGCCAACTACACGGGAACGGGCTCACTGACTTCGTCCGGATCATCCGCGAACCCGGGCACCCACCGGATCGCCTCGTCACGGAAGCGAGCGGTCGTGCCCAACTGGCAGAGGACCCCCACCCCCGCCGCATGCACCCGATGGATCAGCACATAGCTGACCGGCAGGTTGAGCTGCCGGATCACGTTCGTGGGCCGCAGATCGGTGACACTGGCCGCCTGTGCCTGAAGCCACTCCCGGCTGAAGGTGAATTCCTCGACCGCCGTCGGCTCTATGTACGGCGCGAGGAACGCCCGCAACGCGTCGGCGTCGACGTCGAAGTGGTCCCTGATGAACCCCTCCGCTCGCAGCCCCGCGATGACGGTGTCCATGTCGCCGTGGTTGAAGATCCGAGTGAGCTGGCCGAAGACCGCCGGATATCCGTCGGGCATCCGGTTGACCGCACCGAAGTCCAGGACACCGAGTCGCCCGTCGGCGAGCATGCGGAAGTTGCCCGGATGGGGGTCGGCATGCAGCATCCCGACCCTGGCCGGAGACGAGAACAGGAACCGTACGAACAGCAGTCCGGCCCGATCACGCTGCTCCTGCGTGCCATCGGTGATCACGCGGGACAGCGGTGTGCCGTCCATCCACTCGGTGACGAGCACCATCTCGTTGGCGGCGATGACATCCGGTACGCAGAAGTCGGGGTCGTTCTTGAACTCCAAGGCGAAGGCGTGTTGAGCCTCCGCCTCACGGAAGTAGTCGAGCTCCTCGGCGATGCGCTCGCGCAGTTCGGTCAGCACGGCCTTGATGTCGAGGCCGGGCAACAGCACCCCGAACAGCTTGCTCAATCGTGCCAGTTGCGTGAAGTCTCCGAGCAGCGCCTTGCCCGCACCCGGATACTGGATCTTCACGGCCACTTCGCGCCCGTCGTGCCAGACCGCCCGGTGAACCTGCCCGATGGACGCCGCCGCCGTCGGCCGGTCGTCGAACGAGACGAAGTTCTCCCGCCAGTCGTCCCCGAGTTGCTCGGCGAGCACCTTGTGGACCGTCGCTACCGGTAGCGGGGGAGCGGCGTCCTGGAGCTTCGTGAGCGTGGCCCGGTACGGCCCGACGATCTCGGGCGGCAGCGCCGCCTCGAAGATCGACAGCGCCTGCCCGAGCTTCATGGCCCCGCCCTTGAGCTCGCCGAGGACCTTGAAGATCTGCTCGGCCGTGCGCTGCTGGATCTCCTGGGTCACGATCTCGGCCGACTTGCCGCCGATGCGCTTGCCCAGTCCCAGTGCGGTACGGCCGGCGAAGCTCAGCGGGAGCGTGGCCAGTTTGGCCGTACGTGTGACCGCGCGGCGTGGAAGATCGCTCACTCTGTTGCGCGGCGTCTCAGTGAGGCGCCACTTCCCCCTTTCGTGGTCGACTCGGTGCCGGCTGGACGTGGTCTTGCCACCGTGACCATTCTTAGCGAAGTTGCAAAGTTCCGTATACAACGACATTGGGAGTGGATCGTCCAAGTCCTACGTTTCCTCTGCCAATCAGGCAAAATATCGATTGTGCCGTTGGTCACAACGCAGGCGCGTCCGTCCAGGTAGGCGAGGGCGTGGGCGGCGGCCTCCGCCGCGACGAGCGCCGCCAGCGTCGTGTCGCAGGCGATCTCGCCCGCCGGGAACCCGCCCAGCCTCGCCGTCACGATAGGCCATCCGGGATCGCGGTCGCGCCGGGTGAGATCGAGGCAGTGGAGACACGCGGTTACCCCCGGTTCCACGAGCGGTCCCACGGACCCGTGCCCCTCGAACGCGGCCACCAGCAGATGCGGGATCCCGAGCGCGGTCAACTCATTGACCAGCACCCCGTCCAGAGGCCCGACCGGTGCGAGAATCACCAGGTCAGGTCGGTCCGTGCGATCCCCGAGGTACGGGCCACCCGCCCTGACCCGCACGAACGGCTCAGGAGCCTCAGAATCCTCGGCCGCCGACCGGCCGGGCTCGCGGCCACCCCCGGAGTTCGCTCCCGGTCGCGACCGAGCCTGCTGCGGCACGCCCCTGCCACGGCCTCCCGCCCTGGCAAGACGACGTGCTTCGGCTCCGGTTCCCGCCCTGGCCTCACCACGTGCTTCGGCTCCGGCTCCGGTTCCCGCCCTGGCCTCACCGCGTGCTTCGGCTCCGGCTTCCGCCGTGGGCCGTCCCTGCTTTCCCGCTTCGTCTTCTGCCCTGGGCCCGCTATGCCTTCCGGCTTCGCCTTCTGGCCTCGGCCTACCTTGCCTTCCATCTTGGCCTTCTGGCCTGGGTCCGTGGTGTCTTCCGTCTTGGCCTTCTGGCCTGGGCACGCCACGACTCTCGTCTTCGGCCACTGGGCCCGCTTCGCTACGTGACCCGTATCCGCCTTTTGGTGTGGCTTCACGGCCTGGTGCGGCTTCACTGCGCGTTTCGCCTCCGGCCCCTGAGCTGGGACCGCCACGCCGCCTGTCTCCGTCACCTGGCCCATCAGGTCTCCTGCCCCCCGCGTTCGCTGTTCCCGGGACCTTCGGAATCGATCCGCTCGGCCGTGGCGGTGGAGCGGCGCTCGGAGTCTGAGTCGCCAAGAATTCGGGCGAGGCGGCGCCCTGGGACAACGAATCGGGCGAGTAGGTGCTGGGTGTGGGGGTTGCGCATGGCTCTGTGACTGGTGGTGGAGTGATGCGGGCGGTTGTCGAGGTGTGGGTGGTGTTGGACCGTTTTGGAACGTTCCTTGGCGTGCTCGTGGAGGCAGGAGGGGAAACTGAGGTGTCTGCGGGGTGTGATGGGAGCCCGCAGGGGGTTGATGCAGCGGCTTCTGAGGGCGTTCCCGCCGTGTGATCTGAGGATGCCCCCGCTGTGTGCGGCGAGGCTGAGGTCGAATGGCCCATCGCTTTGGGTGACTCTGCTTGGGTTGAATGGTTTGTCGGTACGAGTGAATCTGTTGAGGTTGAATAGCTCGTCGATACGGGTGGATCTGCTGGGGTTGACGGGCTCATTGGTGCGGGTGGGTCTGTTGGGGTTGACGGGCTCGTTGGTGCGGGCGACCCTGGCGTGCGACCCGGCCGAACCCGGGTGGGAGTTTCGCGCACAGCGGAAGGCGAGGCGGGGGCCGAACCGGGTGGGACCGGAGTGCCGACAGGTGAGATCGGGTCGCGTGGGGGCGAGGCCGGCGCAACCGGAGGCAGGGCTGAGGCGGCAGTTCGCGGGGTGGCGGATGAAGTCTGGGCAGCGGCGGGTGAGGAGCAGGCAGGTTGGGCCTGCGCTGTGTTGGGCGCTGACGACGAGGGCGACGCCGATGGTGCGAAGGGGACCGACGATCTGACGGGTGCCGGCGATGCGGAGGCCGTGGGTGGAGTAGGTGGTGCTGGAGCGAACAGACGGCTTGCGGCAGCGGCGGCGGCCTCCTCTCGTGGGAGGCCGATCTCGGACCAGGTGAGGCCACCGGGCACCAGATCCTCGGGTCGGGTCCGACCGGGGTCGATGACGCGGATGTCGCCGATCCCGGCCGATGCGAGAAGGTTGACGAGCTGGGCGCCGACGCGGCCCGCGCCGTAGACGCGTACGCGGGCGCCGCGCCTGCGGCCAAGGGTGGTGAGTGCGTTGACGGGGGTGTCACGGGCCAGGTCGAGAGCGTCCAGATCGGGGCGCAGGCGATCGAGGTCGGCCAGCGCGAGCCCCTGGAGGGCTGTCGGCGGCAGCGCGGCGTCTTCGAGGATGCCCTGCGCCATCAGGGCGTCGAGGACCGAGCGGGCACCCGACTCGTCGAGGCCGGCGGCCTGCGCATGGGCGAACACCTGGGCCAGATCGAGGGTGCCGTCGAGGCTTTCGATCCATTTGTGGACTGCTGGAGTCAGGTCGGTGAGCATGACGGCTCGCCTCGGGTGTACGCCGAACTGGAGGGTGCGCTCGTCTCGGAGGATGCGGCGCAGGGCGGGTTTCACACGGGGCCTCATGCCGGGCAACGTTTCCACGATCGAGGTGGGTCACGGGTGGGATTCACGTGGCCTGTGGATAACTCTCCGTCACTTGGCGACCCTGTGGAGAACCCCGACTCGGCGGTGATCCCGGAGAAGGCTCTGACGAAGGTGGTACGCGAAGATCAAGGGCGGTGTGCCAGGAAGGCGGTGCGCGAAGAGCGAGGACCGGGTGCCAGGAGTGAAGAAGTGAACCTCGCCAAGGCACGTGGAACGCGGCATGGGCAAAGTAGAGGGCACCATCGGGGGGAAGCCGCCTATGGCCGAGCGATGCGCCGACGTGCAGCAGGCCGTCGCCTGGCGCCTGGGCGGCAATACGGGCGAGGGGAGCCAGGAGTCACGCCATGCAGTGAAGCAAGCTGTGCAGTCAGGCGACACGTGTCGGTAGCGACGCGCGCCAAGTGTGACGCGCGCCAAGTGTGACGCGCGCTGAGGGTGAGACGTGCCAAGAGTGACATGTGCTGAGGGCGAGACGCGCGAGAAGCGCGGGGCGAGGTCGCTGGAACGGCGTGTGGAGAAAGGCCATCGCGGCAATGACCGCGGAATCAGCCGAGCAATCCATGCCCGAAGTCAGCCCGGCACATGACCTGTCGTAGATCTTGCTGAATGGCTGTGAAACGACCGGCGAGATCGTGGAATGCGGTTCAACGGAAGCGACGCGAACGAATCCAAGCCGACCATCTGGACGAACAGCTCCACAGATCAAGAAGTGTCTCCCGGCCCGATTGAAGATGAAGCGGGGAAGTGCGAGCACCGGAGAAGGCCGGCCGCGGACGCGGCGACGCCGTACACGCGAGTGCCTGTCACGCGGCTGGCCGCAGCAGGCAGGAGGCAGGTGGCCCGACGCCGGTAAACAGTCACTTATCACCTCAGAAAACGATCTAAAGCCCACAAGCCCCACACCCACCGCATGCACTCCGCGCCCCTCGCGCCGCCCGCGATCCGCCGTCTCTCGGAACGCTCCCGGACCCCGTCGGCCCCCGCCGGGAAACACCGGTGCCCAAATTCATCGCCACTTAATCACCTGACCAGCCAAAACAGCCCTCACCCCCTGTGGAATTCGCCCCGTGTCGGCTAACGTGCATATGTGCCCCCCGAGACAGTCGAGGTCCGTCGAAGTTCTCGTCGCCGGCGTACGGTCTCCGCATACCGCGACGGCGACAAGACGATCGTGCTCCTGCCCGCTTGGTTGAGCGGCGAAGACGCCGAGGAATGGGTGAGCCGCATGCTCGACCGGCTGGCGGCCAAGGAGCGGCGGCGAAGGCCCACGGACGAGGGCCTGATGGCACGGGCGAAGGAACTGTCGGCGAAGTACCTGGACGGCAAGGCCAGGCCGGCGAGCGTCCGCTGGGTGGACAACCAGCAGCACCGCTGGGGCTCCTGCACCCCGGAGACTGAGACGATCAGGATCTCCACCCGGCTCAAGGGCCTGCCGGAATGGGTTATCGACTACGTCATCATCCACGAACTCGTGCATTTGCTGGTGCCGAGTCACGGCCCCGGGTTCTGGGCATTGGTCGAGCAGTATCCCAAGGCGGAGCGGGCGCGCGGGTTCCTGGAAGGATTCTCGGCGGCCGCCCATACGGCACCGGAGGAATGTTGACGCGAGTCGCGGCGGTGGTGGCACGGCGCAGCATGGCGCAGGCAGCACCGGAAGGCATCGATCCCGGCGAGTTCCTGACGGCGATCGCCGAGGACACCTACGAGATGCTCGCGGGCCTGGAACTGGTCACGCCGGTGCTGGTGACGAGCGTGCCGGAGCTGGAGGAGATCGTCTGGCCCGGCACCGAGGTCGTCCTGATCGACGAGGGCGAATCCATCAGAGACATCCTCGCCCGCCTGACCGGCGACCAGGCCGTCGTCGTCAACGCGGACGCCCCCGACCTGCCGCCGCTGCTCATCGGCAAGCTGTTCAGGGAACTCGGCCGCGCCCGGATCACCCTGTGTCCCTGTGAGTACGGCGGCGCCGTGGCGCTGGCCTGCGACCTCCCCCTCCCGGACTGGGCCGACCCGGACCTCGACTGCGACGACCCGGTCTCCCACCTCCGCGCCCAGGCCCCCGGCCGCCGCATGGTGGCCGCAACCCCCGGCTGGCACCGCCTGCGCACCCCTGCGGACATCCAGCGCCTCGACCCGGGCCTAGAGGGCTGGGACAACACCCGCATCCTCCTGAGCAAGGAATGACGACCAGAGCAGGCGACGACGGCTGGGCAAAGGTGACGGTCGGGCAAAGATGCCCACTGAGCAGGAGACGACGATTGACCGAAGGCCGGCTGCGGCGACTGATCATGGGATGACCGTTGAGCAGGGAACGACGACCGAGCAAGAAGTGACGAGGCCGCCCAGCCGCTACCCGGTAGACACCAGGATCGCCCGCCCCCGCCGAGCCAGCCGCCGCGTGGCCTCGTCCGACAGCGATGGTATCCCGTCGACCGGAAACCATCGCAGATCCAGCGACTCATCGCTGATGACCGCCTCGGCCCCCGCAGGCGCCACAGCCGCGTACTCGACGTCCAGATGCCACGAATGCGGCGGATGACACCACACCTCGTGCCGATCGAGCGCCAACGGCCCCGGCAGCAGCCGCAACCCGGAGATCCCGGACTCCTCCGTGGCCTCACGCAGGGCCACGGCGGCGAGCGTCGCGTCCCCGGTCTCGCAGTGGCCACCCATCGGCAGCCACATCCCGGCCTTCGGATGCAACGTCAGCAGCACCTGTGAGCCGTCGTGCGAGAGCACGGCGGTGGTCGCGGTCAGATGGCCGGGCACACACTCCCGGTACATCGCGTCCGCGTGCGTCTCCAGGTGGGTGAGGAACTCCTTGCGCAGCTGCTCCTCGTCGTCGGTCGGTGCCGTCCAGCCGGACAGTACGGCGACCGCGTCGGAGTGCAGCGTCACTCGGGGTCCTTGCCCGGCTCGTCAAGCTTGGAGATGTCCCAGGCGGACTCGCCCTTGACGAACGCCTCGGGGTCGTCGAGGTCCTCGGCCCTGGGCATCAGGTCGGGGTGCCCCCAGACGGCGTCGCGTCCGTCGAGGCCGCGGTCGGCCTCCAGCGCGCGCCACAGCGCCGCCGCCTCGCGCAGCCTGCGCGGCCGTAGTTCGAGCCCGACGAGGGTGCCGAACGTCAGCTCCGCCGGACCACCGGAGGCCCGCCTACGCCGTACGGTCTCCGCAAGCGCCCCCGCGGAGGGCAGCTTGCCGTCGGCCGCAGCGTCGACCACGGTCGCCACCCAGCCCTCGACCAGCGCGAGCATGGTCTCAAGCCGGGCGAGCGCCGCCTTCTGCCGCTCGGTCTCCTCGGGCTTGAGCAGCCCGCCGCCGCTGAGCGCCTCCTGGATGGCCTGGGGGTTGCCGAGGTCGAGCCCTCGGATCTGCTCCTCCAGCGCGGAGGTGTCGACCGTGATGCCCTTGGCGTACTCCTCGACGGCGCCGAGCAGGTGCGAGCGCAGCCACGGCACGTGCTGGAACAGCCGGTGGTGGGCAGCCTCGCGCAGCGCGAGGTACAGCCTGATCTCGTCGGCGGGCAGTTCGAGGCCGTCGCTGAAGGAGGCGACACCGCCGGGCAGCAGCGCGGCCGTGTCGGACAGCGGCAGGCCGATGTCGGTGGTGCCGACCACCTCGCGGGCCAGCGAACCGAGCGCCTGCCCGATCTGCTGGCCGACCATCATGCCGCCCATCTGGCGCATCATGCCGAGCAGCGGCCCGGCCATCTGCTGGGCCTCTGCGGGCAGGCCGGGGCCGCTGAGGGTGCCGCTCATGGTCTCGACCATCTGGGCCGCGATGGGCTCGCACAGCTTGCGCCACACCGGGACGGTGTTCTCGATCCATTCGGACCGGCTCCAGGCCTGCGGGCTCGACACGCCGCTCGGCAGTTCCGTGGCCTCGTTGAGCCACAGGTCGGCCAGACTCAGGGCGTCTGTGATCTGACGGCGTTCACCCTCCATGACCGAAGGGTCACCGTCTGCGACCACCGCGTGACGCGCGATGTTTTTCGCCATGTCCCAGTTGACGGGGCCGGAGCCCTGCGGCGCCGACAGCATGTCGGCGAACTGGCGCATCGCCTGAGCCATTTGCTCAGGGTTGCCGAACATGGCGAACGGGTTCTCGTTGGGGTCGTTTTCGCGACCTGGCAGGTCAGTCACCGCTCTACCTCGTGCAGGATGGAGGAGTCCACATCCGCCACGTTAGCCGTCCTACGGCGGATCAGTGCAAAGTGAGGACCTGGTGCCTACCTCGAAACGCCCGCGCCAACCGGTCGTCGCCGTCACCGGCGCGGCCTCCGGCCTCGGCCGCGAGTTGCTCGCGAGACTCGCGCACTCAGCGGATTTCCGCAGGGTGGTGGCCATCGACGACCAGCGCGGCGATGTTCAGGACGTCACGTGGAGAGTCATCGACGTCCGCGATCCGCTCTTGGCGAACCGGATCTCCGACATCGACGTCCTGGTGCACCTGGCCGGTGACTACGCGGTCGACTCCGACCCCGGTGAACGCCGCGCCTACAACCTGCGCGCCGCCCAGACGGTGCTCACGGCGAGCGCGGCCGCGAGGGTCCGCCGTGTGGTGTTGGTCACCAGCGCCATGGTGTACGGCGCCGCCGCCGACAACCCGGTGCCGCTGCCGGAGGACGGCGCGGTCGCCGCGGAGCCGGACACCGGCGTCGTCGGCGACTACCTGGAGATCGAGGCGCTGGTCCGCAGGGCCATCCGCAGCAACACCGGCCTGGAGGTCACGGTGGTGCGCCCGGCGGCGGTCGTCGGGCCCGGCGTCGACACGGTGATCACCCGCCACTTCGAGTCGCCCCGGCTGCTCACGGTGAAGGGCTGCACGCCGCGCTGGCAGTTCTGCCACACCGACGACCTGGTCTCCGCGCTGGAGCTGGCCGCCAGGGGCGTGGTCACCGGGGTGGTGGCCGTCGGCAGCGACGGCTGGCTCGAACAGGAGCAGGTCGAGGAACTGTCCGGCATAAGGCGTTTCGAGCTGCCGGCCGGGCTGACGTTCGGCACCGCGCAGCGGCTGCACCGGCTCGGCATCACGCCGGCGCCCGCCACCGACCTGCACTACGTGGTCTACCCGTGGGTGGTCGACTGCGCGGCGCTGCGCGAGGCGGGCTGGAAGCCCGCGTGGACCAACGAGGCCGCGCTGGAGCAGATGCTGGAGCTGCGTGAGAACCGCACCACGGTGGTCGGCAGGCGGCTGCCGGTCAAGGAGGCGACGCTCACGGCGGCCGGCGCCACGGTCGCGGTCATCGGTACCGCCGCGATCGTCCGTCAGGTGCGCAAGAAGCGCCGCCTGTAGGCTGATTGCGTGGACGTCATCCGGTTGCTTGCCATTCGCGACACGCCGTTGTCGGTCGACGAGGTGATGGCCTCGGTGGGTGACCGTGCCGCAGGCGGCACGGCCGTGTTCGTCGGCACCGTGCGCGAGCAGGATCACGGCAAGCAGGTGGCGCGCCTGTCGTATTCCGCGCACCCTTCGGCGCTCGACGAGCTCAGGAGGGTGGCGGAGAAGGTCGCCACCGACTTCCCCGTCACGGCGCTCGCGGCGGTCCACCGTACGGGCGACCTCGAACTCGGCGACGTCGCGGTGATCGTCGCGGTCGCCTGCCCGCACCGGGGCGAGGCGTTCGCGGCCTCGCGCAGGCTCATCGACGACCTCAAGGCAGAGGTTCCGATCTGGAAACATCAGCTCTTCGCCGACGGGTCGGCGGAGTGGGTCGGCGCCTGCGAATAAGCTCTGTCCATGTCACGACGTGCCCTGACCCTGCTGGTCGCGGGATTCCTGGTGCTCGCCCTCGGCGTCACGGGGGCTCTGATGCAGGTCCCGTACGTCGTGCTCAGCCCCGGCCCCACCGAGAACACGATCGGTGACGTCGACAAGAAGCCGGTCATCGCCATCACCGGCCGCCAGACCTATCCGACGCAGGGCGCGCTCAATCTGGTCACGGTCGCCTACCAGGGCGGGCCGAGCAGCCGCATCGACCTCATGACCGCGCTGCGCGGGTGGCTCGACCCGTCCACCGCCGTCGTCCCCGAGGAGACGATCTTCCCCAAGACCCGCACCGCGGAGGAGGTCGAGGAGGAGAACACCGTCGAGATGGTGAACTCCCAGGACAACGCGACCGCGGCGGCGCTGTCCGAGCTCAAGATCCCCTACCGCAGCGTGGTGTCGGTCGTCTCGGTGGAGAAGGGCAAGCCCGCCGACGGCAAGATGCAGAAGGACGACGAGATCGACGCCGTCGACGGCAAGCCCGTCACGGACGTCGACATGGTCTCCGAGGCCGTCAGGGCGCACAAGCCGGGCGACGACGTCACCTTCACGATCACCAGGGGCACGCAGAAGCAGGACATCAGGCTCACGACCACCAAGAGCCCGGAGGGCAGGACCATGGTCGGGGTGAAGATGCAGGCCAAGTACAAGTTCCCGTTCAAGGTCGACATCAGCGTCGGCGACGTCGGCGGCCCGAGCGCGGGGCTGATGTTCTCGCTCGGCATCGTCGACAAGCTCACGCCGGGGCCCCTCACCGGCGGCAAGGCCATCGCGGGCAGCGGCACCATCACCCCCGAGGGGCAGGTCGGCGCCATCGGCGGCATCGCGCAGAAGATGGTCGGCGCGAAGCAGGCGGGCGCGACGGTGTTCCTCACCCCCGCGGACAACTGCGACGAGGCCCTGCAAGCCGCTCCGGAGGGGTTGCGGCTGGTCAAGGCGGATACGCTGCACGGCAGCATCCAGGCGCTCGACGCCCTCCGCTCGGGCAAGGGCGAGATCCCGGCCTGTACGGCCGGCTGAAACTTCTCGGCTTCGCCATGCGTTAGCCGTACGTCTGGCCGACCGGTGTAGGTTGCCAGGACGACCGTTTGTTCACCTCGACGAGGGGCTGGCCTTGAGCTTCCGGACCCCAGGACGCGGCAGGGAGATGCGCTTGCCCCGCCGGCCGCGGCTGCTGCTTCCCGTCGCGATCGCCCTCGTGGCGATCGTGGCGCTTTTCTTCCTGTTCGCCGGGATCTACACGGACTACTTGTGGTTCGACTCGGTCGACTACACCCAGGTCTTCTCCGGGGTGATGCTGACCCAGATCCTCCTGTTCGCAGTCGGCGCCCTGCTGATGGTCGCCGTGGTCGGCGGCAATATGCTCCTGGCCTTCAGGGTGCGGCCGATGTTCGGGCCGGCCACGTTCGGCAGCGGCAGCGGTGCCGACCGCTACCGCATGGCGCTCGACCCCCACCGCAAGCTGATCTTCATCATCGGTATGGCGGTCCTCGCGCTGTTCGCGGGCTCGTCGGTGTCGGGTCAGTGGAAGACGTGGCTCCAGTTCGTCAACGGCGTGCCGACCGGCAAACGCGACGCGCTGTTCGACATGGACATCTCGTTCTTCATGTTCGACTACCCGTTCATCAGGATGCTGCTGAACTTCCTGTTCACAGCCGTGATCATCTCGATCATCCTGGCGGCGGTCACCCACTACCTGTACGGCGGCTTCCGCCTGCAGTCGCCGGGCGTGCACGCCTCGCGCGCCGCCCGCTCCCACCTGTCGGTGCTGCTGGGCCTGTTCGTGCTGCTCAAGGCCGTCGCCTACTGGATCGACCGCTACGGGCTGGTCTTCTCCACGCAGGGCAAGGTCTTCGGCGCGTCCTATACCGACGTCAACGCGGTCATGCCCGCCAAGACCATCCTCGCGATCATCGCCCTCATCTGCGCGCTGCTGTTCTTCGCCGGCGTCGTACGGCCCGGCGGCATGCTGCCCGGGGTCTCGTTCGGCCTGCTCGTGCTGTCGGCGGTGCTCATCGGCAGCGTCTACCCGGCGCTCGTCGAGCAGTTCCAGGTGAAGCCCAACCAGCAGGCCAAGGAACGCGAGTTCATCTCCCGCAACATCGAGGCGACCAGAGACGCGTACAAGGTCGGCGACCAAGACGTCAAGATCACGCAGTACACCCCGACCACGACGGCGAGCAAGGAGGTCCTCAACCAGGAGGCCAACTCCATCCCGGGCCTGCGCCTGCTCGACCCGACGATCCTGTCGCCGACGTTCCAGCAGCTCCAGCAGATCAAGGGCTACTACCAGTTCGCCGAGCAGCTCGACATCGACCGCTACAAGGCCGCCGACGGCAAGCTCCGCGACACCGTGGTCTCGGTGCGCGACATCGGCCTGCCGCCCGAGGCCGAGCGCAACTGGATCAACAGTCACCTCGTCTACACGCACGGCTTCGGCTTCGTCGCCGCGCCGGGCAACCAGGTGGGCACCGGCGGCCTGCCGGTCTTCAGCGAGAAGAACATCCCGCCGACCGGCGACCTCGCGGGCGAATTCGAGCCCCGGGTGTACTTCGGCGAGAACTCCCCCGACTACTCCATCGTCGGCGGCCCGAAGCCCGGCCCCGGCCAGGGCATCGAGCTCGACTACCCCGACGACCAGGCGGGCGGCAGCGGCCAGAAGAACAACACCTACTCCGGCACCGGCGGCGTGCCCGTCGGCGGCTTCTTCACCAAGCTGCTCTACGCCGCCAAGTACGGTGAGACCAACTTCCTGCTCTCCTCCGACGTCAACGAGAACTCGCGCATCCTGTACGAGCGCAAGCCGCTGGAGCGGGTCTCGAAGGTGGCGCCGTTCCTGACGCTGGACAAGGACCCCTACCCCGCGATCGTCAAGGGCCGGATCGTCTGGATCGTCGACGGCTACACCACCTCCGACCACTACCCGTACTCCCAGCGCAGGAGCCTCGGCGACCTGACGACCGACGTGCAGACCCAGCGACTGGTCGCCAACCAGCCGCAGCCCGCTCCGACGGACGTCATCAACTACATGCGCAACTCGGTCAAGGCCACCGTTGACGCCTACGACGGCACCGTGACCCTCTACGCGTGGGACGACGCCGACCCGGTGCTCAAGACGTGGCAGAACGCCTTCGGCACCGTCGTCAAGCCGAAGAGCGAGATCGCCCCCGAACTGCGTGACCACCTGCGCTACCCGGCCGACATGTTCAAGGCCCAGCGCGAGATCCTCACGCAGTACCACGTCACCAACCCCGACGCGTTCTTCGGCGGCCAGGACTTCTGGAAGGTCCCGCAGGACCCGGCCACCCAGAAGCTCAAGCAGCCGCCGTACTACGTGACGATGAAGATGCCCGGCGGCACCGAGCGGTTCTCGCTGACGACCACGTTCGTGCCGTTCAACCGGCAGAACATGGCGGCCTTCATGGCCGTGGACGCGGGCGCCGATCCGGCGCAGGCCAAGCTGGAGATCCTGCAGTTGCCGAGCGCGACCACGGTCCAGGGGCCACCGCAGGCGCAGAACACCTTCCTGTCGAATCCGAAGGTGTCCGCCGAGCTGAACGTGCTCCGTACGGGTAACGCGCTCGACGTGATCTACGGCAACCTGCTGACGCTGCCGTTCGGCGGCGGCCTGCTGTACATCGAACCGGTCTACGTGCAGCCCAAGGCCGAGACGTCGGGCCGCTATCCGACGCTCAACAAGGTCATGGTGCTGTTCGGCGACAAGGTCGGTTTCGGCGACACGCTGGAGCAGGCGCTGCAGCAGGTCTTCGGCGTGGCACCGGCGAAGACCGGCGAGACCCCGCCGCAGACCGAGGCCAAACCGGCGGCCAGCACCGCGCTGACGGCGGCGATCTCGGCCGTCGAGCAGGCATACAAGGAGGGTCAGGACGCGCTGAAGGCATCGCCGCCCGACTGGGTCAAGTACGGCGAGGCCCAGAAGCGGCTGGAGGACGCCATGGCGAAGCTCCGCGCGGCCGGAGCGGAGGAGCCCAAGGCGGCGGCCACACCCGCGCCCACGGCGACCGCGACGGCCAGTCCGTCGGCACCCGCCACCGCACCGCCCACGGCACCACCGCCGGCGACACCGTCGGCCTCTCCGTCGAGCGGCTAGCGGACCTGATTTGCGCGCCACCTCCGGCGTCGATAGGCTGTAAGCACATCGACGCGGGGTGGAGCAGTTCGGTAGCTCGCTGGGCTCATAACCCAGAGGTCGCAGGTTCAAATCCTGTCCCCGCTACCAGTGAGAAGGCCCGGTCTCTCAGAGACCGGGCCTTCTGCCTTTTCCGCCAGTTCCCTGCCGATAAGGACATCCACCCATGACCTCTTCGTCCGAGACCGTCGTCGCGCCGCAGTCGGGACGCGCCGTCCCCGTGCCGCGCGGCAGCCTGGTCCAGGTCGTCGATCTGGAAGGACACCAGGTCGGTGACATGTGGGCGATCGACCGGGCCGATCCCTCCCGCTGGCTGTCGACCGCCCACACCCGCGACCGCACGGAGCGCCTGTTCCCCAAGACCGGAACCGCCTTCACCGACCAGGTCGGCGCGCCGATCCTGCGGCTGGTCGCCGACACCTCGCCGGGCATGCACGACATGCTCTACCCGCCGTGCAACAGCCCGCTGTACGAGTCCGCGGGCCTGTTCGACCACCCCAACTGCCACGACAACTTCCTGACGGCGGTGTCGGAGGCGGGGCTGACGCTGCCGGTGGTCCCCGACCCGGTCAACCTCTTCCAGAACTCCAACCCGGGTCCTGACGGCAGCCTCGACGTCGGCGTCGCCGCCTCCGAGGCAGGCGACTCCATCACTTTCGAGGCGCTGCGCGATCTGTGGTTCGTGCTCACCTCGTGCTCGGTCGACAACTGGCCCACCAACGACCACCGGTGCACGCCATTGGCGATCCGGGTCACCGCTCCCGGGGCCTGACTGTTCGGGTTCGCCTGCCGAGATCATCCCGAACCTGGATGATCAGCTTCATGGGTGCATTGTGGCGGGCTGCGCTGGCGGGAGCCGTGATCGGCGTCGCAGAGTTCCTCCTGTTCCTGTACGCCCCGGGCGGCGACCTCGCCCGCGCGACCACCATGGTCGTCGCGCTCCCGGTGCTCGGACCGCTGGCCTGCCGAGCGGCCGGGCTGCCGCGCTGGCCGCTGGCCGGGCTCGCGGGCGCCGCAGTCATGCTGGGCTTCGCGGTCGTCATGCTCAGGGCGGTCTCCCTGTCCGAACTCGCCGACCTCGGCGCCTGGCCCGCCGGGGCGTCCATGGCGGCGATCGGCGCCACTGCCTTCCTGGCCGGAGCCGGGCTGGTCGTGCCGTGGAACGCGGTCATGCGCGTGGCCGTGGTCGGCGTGGTCGTGGTGGCCTACGCCGGGGTGTGGACGGTCCGCGACACGATCGACCGGGCCGCGCGGGTGCAGCGGCTGGCCGACTCGGGGGTGCCGCTGCTCGCGCCGTCCCTGCAGGCGTACCGGCTGGTGGGGGTGGACGAGCAGGCGGCGCCGTGGCTCGCGCTCGACTACCGGCACTGGAGCGACGGTTCCGCGATCGCGGTGTACGTCGGACCGGCCTCGGTGACGGCCGAGCAGGCATGCGCGAGCCCGCTGCCGAAGTGGCGGGCCGCCGGAACCGCGCGCTGCCGCCAGGCGCCCGGTGGGGCATGGGTACGGCAGGACGGGCGGCTGCACACGGTCGTGGCCGTGCAAGGGGGCGCGTTGGTGCAGGTCGAGAGCGAGCGGGTGGGCGAGGCGGAGCTGCTGGCGATGCTGCCGACGTTCCGTCCGGTGACGGCGGAAGCACTGCTGCGGCGTTGAGTTGGCGTCAACCCCGAGTTACCGCTACTGTTTGAGACACACACCGACGCGGGGTGGAGCAGTTCGGTAGCTCGCTGGGCTCATAACCCAGAGGTCGCAGGTTCAAATCCTGTCCCCGCTACTATTGTGATGTCTCAGGACATCGGAAACCCTCGAACCTACGGGTTCGGGGGTTTCGTCTTGTTGGGGTTTGCCTGGGGTTGGTAGTCACGGGCCGGGTCGATGGTCAGCTCGCGCAGGAGTTCTCCGGTGATGGCGTCGGCGACGCGGACGTGCAGGTCGTCGACCAGGAGGATGACGTGGGTTCGGGCGTGGGTTCGCCCTATGCCGATGTGGTGCAGGCGGCCGTTCACGCGCAGGGTGACGACGCCTGTGGGGTCGATGCGGTCGTGGCGTACCCGGGCGTGGGTGTCGGCGTCGCGGCTACCGTCGGGCAGAGCTTTGGGTGAGGCGGTGTAGACGGCTGCCGGGGTGGCTCGGTGTGGCAGGGACCGGTGCGGGCGGTGGTGGTTGTAGGCGTCGACGAAGCGGTTCAGGAGCGTTTGAAGTTCGGCGAGGGTGGCCGGTTGGCGGGGCTGGGCGCGTAGCCAGTTCTTCATGGTCTGCTGGAAGCGCTCGACTTTGCCGCAGGTGGTGGGGTGGTTGGGGGTGGAGTTCTTCTGCCGCACGTGCAGGCGGCGTAGTTCGTGTTCGAAGGCGTTGCGGCCGCCGCGGCCGCCGGCCAGGCGGGTGGTGAAGACCATGCCGTTGTCGGTCAGTGTGGAGGCGGGGACGCCGTGGGCGGTGACGGCCTGGCGGAAGGTGTCGCGGACGATCGGTCCGGTGACGCGGGCGTGTGCGGTCACCGACAGGGCGTGGCGGGAGTGGTCGTCCAGCCAGGACAGGATCTCGGTGTCGGTGCCGTCGGCGAGGCGGTAGTGGGTGAAGTCGGCCTGCCAGGTTTCGTTCGGCTGCGCGGCCTGGAAGCGGATGTGGGACGAGCGGGGCCGCTTCTTCGGCTCGGGCGTCACCAGGCCGTGCCGCGTCAGGTAGCGGCTGATCGTGGCCCGCGACACCGTCCGCCCGTGGTGTTGCCGCAGGTGCCAGGCGATCGTGTCCGGGCCGGCGTCCAGCCCCTGCTCGGCGAGGTCCTTGCGGAGCCGGACGATCAGCTCGACGGTGTTGGCGTCGATCGCGTTCGGTGAGGTCTTCGGTCGTCGGGATCGGGGCTCGAACGCCGTCTCGCCCTCGGCCCGGTAGCGCGCGACGAGCTTGGACACCCAGCCCTTGGACACCCTGTAGGAGCGGGCGGCCTCTGCCTGGGACCGGCCCTCGACGACGACGGCGGTGATGACGACTCTGGCCTTGGACACACCGCCCAGGCTCGTGATCGCGGTGGTTGCCTATGTCCCGAGACACACTCTGTTGAAGTTTCCTATGTCTTGCGACATGGGTTTCCTATGTCCTGAACCAGCGCACTGTCCCCGCTACTATGAAAGGCCCCTGATCATCGATCAGGGGCCTTTGTCTTTGTGCGAATCATCCGCAACGAAACCATTGGCTAGTCTGGTTCTCATGACTGCCTTGGCTCCCGCTCGGGTTCAGCCCGATCTGTCGTTCCTGCTCGATCACACCAGCCATGTGCTGCGCACCCGCATGGCGGCGGCGCTGTCCGAGGTCGGGCTCACCCTGCGCATGCACTGCGTGCTCGTGCACGCCGTCGAAGGAGAGCGCACCCAGGCCCAGCTCGCCGAGATCGGCGACATGGACAAGACCACGATGGTGGCCACCGTCGACGCCCTGGAGAAGGCGGGCTACGCCGAGCGCCGTCAGTCGAGCGCCGACCGCAGGGCCCGCATCATCGCGGTCACCGAGAAGGGGGCCGAGGTCGCCAGCCGCAGCCAGGTCATCGTGGACCGGGTCCATGAGGAGGCGCTGGGAACGTTGGCCGCCGACGAGCGCGAGGTGCTGATCCACGCGCTGAATCGCCTGGTCACAGGGCATCTGCAGACTCCGGTCGAGGCGCCCACGCCGGTGCGGAGGGCCCGGCAGCAAAAATAGGTCCACAAAGGATCGTCTACAACAAAACTATCTGCTACGGTTTCTCTTGTTCGCAGGAACAGGAGAGAACAATGAAGCTTCCCCTTGCCGTGCTGTCCGTCGCCGGACTCATGACCGTCCTCGACGGCAGCATCGTCACCGTCGCCATGCCCGCCATGCAGCAGGACCTCGGCTTCACGCCCGCAGGTCTGAGCTGGACCGTCAACGCCTACCTGATCGCCTTCGGCGGCCTGTTGCTCCTCGCCGGACGTTTCGGCGACCTGATCGGCCGTAAGCGGATGTTCCTGGCCGGGAACATCGTCTTCACCCTCGCCTCACTGCTCGCCGGCTTCGCCACCAGCCCCGCCATGCTCATCGCCGCCCGGTTCCTCCAGGGAGTGGGCAGTGCCATGGCCTCCGCGGTACTGCTGGGCATCCTCGTGACGCTCTACACAGCACCCCGTGAACGCGCGAAGGCCATCGGCGTCTTCAGCTTCGCCGGCGCCGGCGGCGCCACGATCGGACAGGTGCTCGGCGGCGTGCTCACCGACCTGCTGAGCTGGCACTGGATCTTCTTCATCAACCTGCCCATCGGCCTGGCCGTCATCCTCCTCGGCGCCAAGGTGCTGCCCTCCGACCGGGGGCTCGGCCTGTCGGCGGGAGCCGATATCATCGGCGCCCTCCTCGTCACCTCCGGCCTCATGCTCGGCATCTACACCGTCGTCAAGATCGAGGAGCACGGCTGGCTGGCCGCCCACACCCTCGGCCTCGGCGCCCTGTCCGCCGCTCTGCTGGCCGCCTTCTTCATCCGCCAGGCGAAGGCCAGGAACCCGCTCATGCCGCTGCGTATCTTCCGCTCGCGCAACGTCGTCGGCGGCAACCTCGCGCAGATGCTCACCCTGTCCGCCATGTTCGCCTTCCAGATCATCGTCGCACTGTTCATGCAGAAGGTCCTCAACTACGGCGCCCTCGAAACCGGCCTCGCCCTCCTGCCCGCAGCCGTCACCATCGGCGCCGTCTCCCTGTTCGTCTCGGCCCGGCTCAACACCCGCTTCGGTGAGCGGCCCGTCCTCATCGCCGGACTCGTCCTGCTCCTCCTCGGGATGGGCTGGCTCACCCGGATCCCCGTCGAGGCCGTCTACCTGACCGACCTGCTCCCGGTGATGATCCTGATCGCGGGCGGCGGACTGGTGCTCCCGGCCCTCGCGGCGCTCAGCATGTCGGGCGCCAAGGCCGACGACGCCGGCCTCGCCTCCGGGGTGTTCAACACGACCCAGCAGGTCGGCATGGCCCTCGGTGTGGCACTGCTCACCACCCTGGCCGCCTCCCGCACCGACGGGCTCCTCGCCTCCGGCGCCACCGAGGCCGCAGCGCTGACCAGCGGCTACCACCTCGCCTTCATCGTCTCCGCCGGACTGCTCGCCGCCGCCCTCGCCGTCGCCGTCCTCGTCCTGCGCCAGCCCAAGCAGGCGCTGACCACCGAGGACGAGCCGCCCGTCCGGGTCCTCACCCACGTCTGACCGACGACATCGAAAGGGCCGCGCCTTCGGGCGCGGCCTTTCGGCATGTGACCGGAGTGTCTGATGCGGTGCCTGAGCGTCGCACGGCCACTACCGCCGTAACCTGGACCTTATGAGGGGGAAGCTGCGCATATATCTGGGCGCGGCCCCCGGCGTGGGCAAGACCTACGCGATGCTCGGCGAAGGAGGCAGAGCCCGCCTGCGCGGCAGGGACGTCGTCGTCGGGCTCGCCGAGACCTACGGTCGCGTCCGCACCGCAGAGATCCTCGACGGCCTCGAAGTGATCCCCCGCAGGGCCGTGGAGTACCGGGGCTGCTCGTTCACCGAACTCGACACCGACGCCGTCATCGCCCGCAAACCCGAACTCGCGCTCATCGACGAACTCGCCCACACCAACGTGCCCGGCTCGCGCAACACCAAGCGCTGGGAGGACATCGAGGAGATCCTCGACGCCGGGATCGACGTGGTCACCACGGTCAACATCCAGCACCTGGAGTCGGTCAACGACGTCGTGACCCAGATCACGGGGGTGCCGCAGCGGGAGACCGTACCGGATGAGGTGGTACGGCGGGCCGACCAGGTCGAACTCGTCGACATGTCACCCGAGGCCCTGCGCCGCCGCATGGCCCACGGCAACATCTACGCGCCCGAGAAGGTGGACGCGGCGCTGTCCAACTACTTCCGCGTCGGCAACCTGACCGCCCTGCGCGAACTCGCCCTGCTCTGGGTCGCCGGAAAGGTGGACGAGCAACTCGACCGCTACCGCGCCGAACACGGCATCGCCGGCACCTGGGAGGCCCGCGAACGCGTGGTCGTCGCCCTCACCGGCGGCGTCGAAGGCGACACGCTCGTGCGCCGCGCCGCCCGCATCGCCACCCGATCCAAGGGCGCCGACCTGCTCGCCGTCCACGTGACCAGATCGGACGGCCTGGCCGCCGCCGGCGACCCGGCCCACCTGGCCCGCCAGCGCACCCTGGTCGAGAGCCTCGGCGGCACCTACCACCAGGTCGTCGGCGACGACATCCCGAGAGCGCTGCTCGACTTCGCCAGAGGCGTCAACGCCACCCAGCTCGTCCTGGGCGCCTCACGGCGCGGCCGGTTCGCGCAGCTCCTGTCGCGCGGCGTCGGCGTCGAGACCACCGCGCTGTCCGGATCCATCGACGTCCACCTGGTGCCGCACGAGACCAGCGGGCGCGGGCGGCGCTCCACCCGTGGCAGAGCTGCTCTCACCCGCCGCCGCAGGATCGCCGGCTGGGCGCTCGCCCTCGCCGGAGCACCCCTGCTCGCCCTCGCGCTGCTGCCCGTCCGCGAAGCGCTCTCGCTGCCCAGCGAGATCCTCGCCTTCCTCCTGCTCGTCATCCTGGTCTCGCTCACCGGCGGCATGCTGCCCGCGCTGACCGCGGCCGTGTTCGGGTTCGCGCTCATCAACTGGTTCTTCACCCCGCCGCTGCACACCCTCACCGTCTCGGCACCGGAGAACCTGCTCGCCCTGGTCATCTTCGTGCTGGTCGCCGCCATGGTGAGCACCGTCGTCGACCTGGCTGCCCGCCGCAGCAGAGAGGCCTCGCGCGCCCAGGCCGACGCCGAGGTGCTGTCCACCCTCGCCGGGCACGTCCTGCGCGGCGACGCGGCTTTGCCGTCACTGCTGTCACGGCTGCGGGAGGTGTACTCGCTGACCTCGGTCAGCTTCCTCGAACGCGACGGGGACACCTGGCGGATCGTCGCCACAGCCGGAGGACCGCCCGCCACCACACCCGACGTGCTCGTGGACGACGACCTGGCCCTCGCCGTACAAGGGAAGCCCCTCGACGCGGCCGACCAGCGGGTGCTGGAGGCGTTCGCCGCAGAGGCCGCCGTGGCGCTGCGGCAGCAGCGCCTGAAAGAGGCCGCCTCCTCCAGCGCGGAACTCGCCGCGACCGACAAGATGCGCACCGCGCTGCTCGCCGCCGTCAGCCACGACCTGCGCACCCCGCTCGCCTCCGCGACCGCCGCCGTCGACTCGCTGCGCAGCACCGAGATCGACTGGACGCCGGAGGACCGCGCCGAACTTCTCGACACCGCCCACGAATCCCTCATCAAACTCGGCAGACTGGTCTCGAACCTGCTCGACATGAGCCGCCTGCAGGCCGGGGTACTCGGCGTCACGCTCGAACCCGTCGCGGCGGCGGAGATCGTGCCCCGCGCCCTCGACGAACTCGGACCTGCTCAGGCCCGCGTCACCACCGACATTCCCGACGACCTGCCCGACCTCATGGCCGACCCGCCGCTGCTCGAACGGGTGCTGGTCAACCTCATGAGCAACGGCGTCCGCTACAGCCCCGTACGCGTCACCGCGAGCTGGCACGGCGAGCAGGTCGAGATCCGGGTCGTGGACCAAGGGCCCGGCATACCCGTCGAATCGGTCGATCGGGTGTTCCTCCCCTTCCAGCGACTCGGCGACCGGTCCACCCACAAGGGCGTCGGACTGGGTCTCGCGCTCGCGCGCGGGCTGACCGAGGCCATGGGCGGCACGCTCGTACCCGAGGAGACCCCAGGAGGAGGAGTCACGATGACCGTCTCACTGCGGAAGGCCACATGACCCGGATCCTCGTCGTCGACGACGAACCCCAGATCCTGCGCGCCCTGCGCATCAACCTGGCGGCCAGGCACTACGAAGTAGCCGTTGCGACCGACGGCACCACCGCGCTGCGCCAGGCCGCCGACTGGCACCCCGACCTGGTGATCCTCGACCTCGGCCTGCCCGACCTCGACGGTGTGGACGTCATCCACGGCCTGCGCGGCTGGACCAGAGTGCCGATCATCGTCCTCAGCGGCCGCGCGGACGGCCGCGACAAGGTGGACGCCCTCGACGCGGGCGCGGACGACTACATGACCAAGCCGTTCGGCATCGACGAACTGCTCGCCCGGGTGCGGGCCGTGACGCGGCGCGCGGCCGTACCCAGCGAGGAACCCGCGCGTGTGCGGGTGGGGGAGTACGAGATCGACCTCGCCAGGAAGACCGTCTCAGGAGGGGTACGGCTGACACCGACCGAGTGGCACATCCTTGAGATCCTGCTGAGGAACCCCGGCAAACTGGTCAGCCAGCGACAACTCCTCACGGAGGTGTGGGGCCAGTCCTACCAGAAGGAGACGCACTACCTGCGCCAGTACCTCGCCCAGTTGAGGCGCAAACTGGAGGCGGACCCGGCACGTCCGGTCCACCTGCTCACCGAACCGGGGATGGGCTACCGCTTTCAGCCCTGATCCTCCTGCTCGTCCTGCTCCTCGAAGTACGAGCGGGGCTCTGAGAGCGGGTCCGCATGGGCGTCGGTCTCGCGGTGGTCCTCTTCGCGCATCCAGGTCACGATGCTGCGGTCGGCCTCGTCGTCGATCTCGTCGATGCGGTGCCGGATCGGCAGCTTGTCCTGGTACATGGCGATCGTCGATTCCTGAACGTCGTCGCCCAGGTCTCGGCTGATCTCGTACGGTTGCTCGCTCATCGCATCATCACTGTGGCCCTCTGCACCGCCCAGCCCGCCAGCAGCAGGCCGAAGGCCGCCTGTGCGAGTCGCATCCACGGGGCGGAGGTGTCGGCTACATAGATCACCACGCCCAGCCACATCAGGCCGAATCCGCCCACCAGGACAATTGCTGCCCAGTTCAACCCCCGCTGCCACATACGCGCAGTCTTACAGCCGATGTCCCAAGTCTGGGTATGAAGCGGGTCTGAAGTGCCCTACTTGTAGGGAGAGCCCCTGGCTCGCTGCGGGTCCTCCCCGTTCGCGGCATTACGGAGTAGTGGACCTCGTGGCAGGTCAGCGAGCCAGGGGACGACCGGTTCCGACACAACGGCGCAGGCGCATCCCACGCGGCCGGGATGACGGCTTCTCCTCCAGGCAGGCCAGCAGGGCTTCGGCCGTACGGGCGTCGGAGAGGATGCGCTGGACGATCTCCCCGTCCTGGGGGAGTTGGCCGTGCTCGGCGAGTTCGTGGCGGACGAAGGCGAGTGGGTCGGGCGCGTCCACCGCATCGGCCGCGACGGTGGCGCGGGCGGCGGTGAGCAATCGCAGATAGAGGGTGCGCAGCTGGGCCTCGCGCAGCCGTGCGTGCTCAAGGTCGTCGATGAGTGTTCGAGCGATCCTGAGCAGGTCATCGGCGCGGGTGGCCTCATCGGACACGTAGGCGCGGATGTCGTCGAACTCCGAGCGCGTCATTGCGAACCCTCCGGCGGTGCAGTCTGCCCGTGTGTACTTCCTACCGGCCCACGATTGCGGAAGACTTGCCGTCCGCTTGCCGGCCTCGCCGCGGTCCCAGGTTTGGGCTCAGGTAAGGAGGGAAGTACTACGGGGATACCTGACTTCGGCATGAGCAGCGTCGAAGTCCTGCTACAGTTGATCGAGCAGGGCAGCCCGCAGGGATCGCCCAGCAGAACCCACCACTTACACGGCTGGTCTGGCTCGTCCAGATGGCCTGGTAAGTTATGGGTGGTCATCGCGAAAGTGTCAATTTGACACCGGATAAGATGACTGAAAGAATTAAGACATAACGAAAGACGAAATGAACGCCGAGTACGCGTCCGTTTCTTGAGAACTCAACAGTGTGTTAAAAGCCAGTGCATGAAACATC
>NZ_BAAAHQ010000047.1:0-16209 GCF_039525605.1 Nonomuraea longicatena
AGAGCACTTCACTCGTAATGAAGGGGTCTCGGGTTCGAATCCCGAAGGCGGCTCCAGGTCAGAGGCCCCTTGTGTGATCACGGGGGGCCTCTGGGTGTCTAACTGGGTGTCTAAGCGTCCGGACTCACGCCTTGAAGATCCGATCCATGGCGATGGCACCCTCTTGGAGCACCGGCCTGATCTGCAAGCGGTAGACCAGCTCTGTCACAGCCGTGCTGCGGTGGCCGACCAAGCGGGAGATCTCATCGAGTGGGATGCCCTGGTCTGAGAGCAGTGATACGAAGCTATGCCGAAGCTCTCGCGGCGTCCACCCTTTCGGGTCAAGGTCGGTCTTGGCGATGACCGCGCGAAACGCGCGGCGCACGTTGTGGGAGTCGAGCGGTGTGCCCACAGTCGAGGCGAACACCAGGCCGTGATCCTGCCAGTGTTCCCCGGCGGCTTCCTTATCCGCATCCTGTTGGATCTTCTGGGCCTTCAGCGCGTCCACAGCGCGTTGCGGAAGTGCCAGCGTGCGCCGGGACTTCGGGGTCTTCGTATCTCCTCCGTTCCTCACCGACCGCCACACCGCTACGAAGGGCGGGACAGGGGGTTCTGCGTTCGGAGTACCCACCAAGTCCACGTGATCCCATGTCAGAGCCCTGAGTTCCTCGGTGCGTGCTCCGGTCAGCAGGGCCAGAACCAGGTAGCCGTACATTCGGGTGCCCAGTGCGGCTTTGAGTACGGCTTCCGCTTGAGCCAGTGTGAGCGCCTTGGACGGGCGGCCGTCCTTGCCACGAGGGACAGAGCAGAGGTCCACCACGTTCCGCTTGACGAGGTCACGGGCCATGGCGCGCTTTATTGATCGGTTCAGATAGGACCTGATCAGCCGGAGTGTGCTCGTGCTGAGCGTCTTGGCCTTCGCCGCGAGCCACTTATCCACATCCTGTGCGCTGAGTTCGCGTAGCTTCCGCTTGCCCAAGGCGGGGATCACGTGCACGCGGCACATGATCTGACCTGCTTCGTAAGTGGCCTTGTCGCGGTGGCTCAGCTCGTACTTGAGCCAGTCGTTCACGGCCTGTTCGACGATGACGTCTCCCTTCGCGAGGGTCAGGCCGTCTTCGTAGTCCCTCAGAATCTCTCTGAGCTTGTCCTTGGCTTCGGTCTTGGTCTTGCCGGTCCCCTTCTTGACGATGCGCTTTCCGGCAGGTGTGTAGCCGACCGTCAGCGTGGCGATCCAGCGTTGGCGGCTCTCGTCCCAGTGCAGGCCACCGTCTCCCCTGCTGCGTCGTGTGGTCATGCCGCGTCCTCTGCTTCCTTCTCCAGGAGGGCGATGTAGTCGTGGATGCCGTGTGCGGTGATGAGGCGGGCGCGGCCCTGTTTGACCGACCGCAGGCGGCCGGTGCGGATCTGCTCGTAGATGAGTGAGCGGCTCATGCGGAGCAGGCGCATGGCGTCGGGGATGCGGTATAGCTCGATGTCGGAGGGCCGGACGCTGTCCGGCGTGGAGAGGGTCATGACGGCAGGTTCTCCTTACGGGCAGGGACAGCGGGGACAGCAGACAGCGGCGCCTGTCCCTCTTCGATATTGGTATCGGCGCAGGTCGGAGCATGTTCAGGGACAGTGGGGACGGCGGGGACACCGTCGTGGCCCTGTGTCCCCGGTAGGCGGTAGCGGCCGTCGGCGTCTCCGCAGAGTTGCCCGTCGGCGGCCATGCGGGGGCAGGTCTTGCGGACGTTGTCGTAGGAGATGCCGGTGGCGTCGGCGATGGCCTTGGGTGTGCTGTTCGGGTGGGCGCGGACGTGGCGGACGATGGCGGCGCGGGTCTCCGACAGGTTGTGGTCCTCGGGTGGGCCGTCCAGTAGGTGCCAGGCTCCTGTGGCGGGTTGGAAGGCCATGGCGTATTCGGCTTCTTCGACGTCGCGGCCGGTGACGTGCAGGACGCCGTCGGCGGTGCCGCGTGCGCGTTTGAGGACCAGGGTGGCGTCGGCGGCTCCGGCCAGGCCGTTGGTGCCGGAGACCTGTTCCAGGAAGTCGTCGGAGCCCATCTTGCGGACGTGGTGGACCAGCACGACCGCGACGCCGTGGGTGTCTGCGAGGCGTTTGGCGTGTCCCATGGCGGTGTAGTCGGCGTCGTAGGCGGACAGGCCGGGTGGCGGGGTGCCGCGTACTTTGGCGAAGACGTCGATGACGACCATGCGGGCGCCGGGGTGGCGTTCCAGCCATCGGGCGATGGCTTCTTCCCCGCCCTGCGGGAGGGTGGGGCACGTCGTGGCCAAGGTCAGGTCTTTGGGCGCGGGCTGGCCGCTCAGGATCTTGCCCATGCGGTTCTGCAAGCGGCGCGCGGTGTCCTCCAGCGCCAGATAGAGCACCGGCCCCGGCTCGACGTCGATGGCTTCCAGGGCCTTGCCGCCCCCGGCGACCGCGACGGCCACGCCGAGTGACAGCCAGGATTTGCCGACTTTGGGTGGTCCGGCCAGCAGGTTGAGTCCTTCGGCGATGACGCCGGGGACGGCCCATCTGGTCGGGGGGAAGGTCATGGCCATCAGTTCGTCGGCGGTCCATGAGGTGCGGAACGCCGGGGTCGTGCCGGGCGCTGTGGGCGCATTGACCGCATCACCGGCGACCAGGCGCAGGTGTGGCAGGTTCTCACTCATGCGGCCACCGTCCGGGGGCGTCGGGCACCGGCCCGTAGCCCTGAGGCGATGGTGCGCGCGGCTTCGCCGTACGGCTGGCCGACCTGGTGGGCGGCGTCGGACAGCCAGCCGGTGACGTCCACCTCGCGGAGTTCTCCACCGGCCACGAGCTGCCCGAGGGCGACGGCGGCGCGGTAGAGGGCGGTGTTGTGCCCGTGCGGCGGCGAGCCGGTCACCCGCTCGATCTCCGCGTTGATTGCGGCGCGGAGGTAGGCGCCGTGCCGGTCGGCGGCCAGCGTGACCGCGACCGGCTTCTGCACCGGCAGCGGGTTGGGGCGCAGCAGGTCGGCGAGCCAGCCGGGCAGCGGGGCGACGGGCGGGGCGTGGAGGATCTGGTAGGTTCCGTGGCCGTCGTCGGCGGTGACGTGGCTGCCGGGGCCGACGACGTACCCGCCGGACGCGCGGGTGTCGATCAGCCAGCCGAGCGCGCCCTGAGTGTTGGCGAATGCGGCGTCCGCTGGGGTCGAGTAGTAGAGGTGCTGGCCGCCGCGCCTGGTGCGTATCCGTACGGTCTCCAGCGGCAGCGGCTGGCCGTGCCCGGCGCACAGGGCGGCGAACACGTCGGCGCCGCCTGTGATGCCGGGCCGGTCCCATTCGGGTGGTGGGGCCCGGTAGGGCTTGGGCACGTCCAGGTCGATGACCAGCAGCCGTGAGGGGCCGCAGGCCACCCCGATGTTGTAGGGCCGGTGCGCCCACCAGGCGCGGATGACGGCGGGATCGGTGGTGGCGCGCTGTTGCCAGCCGCCGAAGCCGCGCGGCGGGATCTTCGCTCCGGGTGTGAGTGGGAAGACGTGCCAGCCGCGAGCGGCGGCGGCCAGGGCGTAGCGCAAGGTCGGAGTAGTCATGCTGATTCCCTTCGGGGAAGTCGTGGCGGGTGGTCGGTCAGCCGGTGCCGTTGTGGCACAGGTGGTGGTCAGCGGGTGCCGTCGTGGCGTAGGCGGCGGAGGTAGTTGTAGAGGCGGCGGCCGATTCGCAGGCGTAGGCCGGTGCTCTGGCAGTAGCGGCACCAGCGCTTGACGCGGCCCTTGGGGGTGATGGTCTTGCCGACGCCTTCGCAGCGGCGGCAGCGCGCGAACGGCGCGACGGCGCAGGCGGCGGCGTAGCCGAGTGCCCACACCAGGGCGGCCAGCAGGGCGCCGGTGATGATCAAGGTCAGGGGCGGCGGCAGGGTCGCGGTGGCGGTCGCGCCCTGGCCGGTCGCGGTCGCGGCCAACAGGGTCATGGCGGGTCTCCTGAACGGGTTTGTGGGCGTGGTCGGCGGGGCGCGCTACCCGCGACCTGCGGGTATCCGCGCTGATCAGAGCCGGTTTCGTGGGTCGCGGGGCGGGTCGCGCGGGCGCGACCGGTCGCGGGTGGGTCGCGACCCGGCGAACCCCCGGGGATGGCGGGTTCGCCGGGGCGCGGGTGTAGTTCAGGCGGCGTTGTCGCGGCGGGTAATGGCCGTCTGGACGGCGGTCCGCCTGGCACCCTTGAGCGCCTTGCCGTCCCGCTTGATGTCCACGGACGGGACGCCGAGCGCGCGCACCTGAGCGGAGATCGCTTCGGGGGTGAGGTCGGCGTAGTGCTCGGGGATGCGCTCGGACAGCCGGGCGGCGATCACCGCCCACGGCAGCCCCGACTCGGCTTGGAAGACGGTCAGGACGTCGGCGAGCACGTCGCGCACTTCGCGGACGGCGGCCTGCCCGGCGGCCATGCCGGACAAGGTCGCGGCGCGTTCGCGTAGCTTGCGCGCCTGCTGAAGGATCTTCTCGGCGTCTTCGGCGTCGGCCAGGTGGAAGCGCACCGTGGGTGTGTCGTCGCTCGCGCCCCGCAGGATGCCGACGCCCTTGTAGGAGGGCAGCAGCGTGGAGGAGTCGAACCCCTCCGAGTACGCGCCGGACCCCAGCACCAGGTCGGAGACCTGCCACGAGCCGGTGCGCAGTGCGATGCGGACCTGGTGGTTGTCGCGGAAGCCGGTGAAGGCGGTGGCGGTGTCGCCGGTGCCGACTCCGCCGGGCTTCTGGGTGGCGTCCAGCACGATCACTCCGGCGGCCGGGGCGACCTTGACCAGGTAGACCAGTAGGGCGGCGATCTCCTTGTTGAGTTCCTTGTCTCCGGTGTCGAAGTACTCCTGGCATTCGTCGATGACCACCAGGCGCACGGGCATGCCGTACTGCGGGTCGCGGGCGATCTGCCGGGTGAGTTTCCCTTCGGGGCAGACGTCCACCGGCAGCTCTGAGAGCCGCTGGTAGCGGGCTTGGACGTCCGCCTTCAGGTCACGCAGGGCTTGAACGAAGATCTCCAGCGGGTCGCCGTCGCGGGTCGGGGTGAACCCGAAGGAGCAGGAGTGCGCCACCAGGGCGAACTTGCGCCAGTCGGGTGAGCCCTTGCCGTCGAACACCTCCAGCCGCACGTACGGGTCGAGCGCCGCGTACAGGGCCAGCAGGCGGGCGGTGAAGCTCTTGCCCTGCCTGGGCTGGGCGCCGACCAGGATGGACACCCACATCATCGGGAGTGTGACCGCGTTGCCGCGTTCGTCCAGTCCCAGCGGGGCCGGCTGCCAGATGTCGGTGGGCTTGCAGGCCAGCAGCGGGGTACGGCCCGCAGGGGTGGCCAGCGGGTCGGAGTCGGCCACCCACAGCCAGTGCGAGCGGTGCGATTCGGGGTCGCGGGACAGGGTGACCTGCGCGAGCGCCACGTCCAGGCCGGAGGCGATCTTCTCGCGGGCGTTGAGTGCGTCGGCGAACGTCTTGCCGTACGGGAGGTTGACCAGCACCTTGCTGCCGCTGCCCTCCCTGGCCATGGCGGTCCCGAACTCGATCTTCAGGTTGGGCCGGTCGGGGTGCCCGAGTCCGGCGGCGTAGTACGCCCTCAGCACGATGTCGCTGTTGAGGCGGCGGTAGCGGCGGGTGACGACCGCCGTAGGGATGATCGGTGTTCCAGTCGGCCTGCCGTAGCGGGCCAGGACCGGCACCAGCCCGGCGGCGATGACGACCTGGTAGAGCGGTTCCAGGTGCGCCACCACCGTGGCGGCCACGGCCAGGGCGATGAGCTGACCGGCCAGCACCACGCCACGCCACCGGCGGGTGGCCTTGCCCTCCCGGTGCAGCTTGAGCCACATCGCCGGGTCGTTGTCGGTGGCGGCCTGCTGAAGCAGCGCGTACTGCTCGTTGACCCACCACCAGCGCAGTTGCCGACCGATGAGCCGGAACACGCCGACGATCGCGAACCACAGCATCTTGGCCAGGTACCAGGGCGCACGCACCGTGTGGAAACCGGTGATGTGCGCCCACCGCGCCCCAGTGGTCTTGACCGTCACAGCGAGGTTGGCGCGGCGCAACGCGGACGGGATGATCGGGCGACGGCCCTCCTTCACTGTCTCTGAGGCCGCGTCGTCAGGCAGATCCACCGGGACCGGCACGGCGTCGACGGCGGTCGGGGCCGGGTCAAGCTCGATCTCGTAGGAGGTGTCACGGGCGGCCGAACGCCGACCGCGATGGTCCGTCTCCTCCTGAGGTCCGCTCTCCTCGGGTACGGCGGGGAGCACGCTTGTCCGGGCTTCCGGCGGGCCGGTCTGGATGCTGGGCTGGTCGGTGAAGGCGAAGCCGTTCAGGCTGGCCACGGGAGTGTTGCCGGGCTGGTGGCCCGGCTCGTGCGGCGGCTGGGTCATGATGGGGTCACCTCGTTGCCTTCGCTGGGTGCGGGGTCGCAGGGCGCGGCCGGAGTCTTGGCGGATGAGGCCGCGCCCTTGTCGTCGTGGTTGTTGTGCTGTCGGAAGGCCGCGCGGATCTCGGCGCGGGTTCGCTCGCCGGTGACCCACATGCGGATCACGGTCCCCACCGGGACGGCGACGGTGACGGCGGTCACGGCTGCGGCGACGGTGGTCATGGTCATCGGCCCGGTTCCCCTCTGGCGGGGTCGGTGCGTAGGGCGTCGCGGATGGCGCGGGCGGTGTCCATGCCGCACCCGAGCGCGCGCCGGAACTTGTCGGCGCCGGAGTCGGCCGACAGCCGCCCGGTCTCGACCAGGTGGCGCGCTCGGGCGGTCAGCTCGTCCACGGCTGCGTTCGCCCTGTACGACGGGCCGGTAGGGGTACCGTCGGGGTCGTGGTGGAGGGCGGCGAACGCGGCCAGGATGATGGGCAGTGCGGTGACGATCGCCACCGCGACGACTGGCCCGAGAATGTGCAGGACGAGTCGGGACACGGTGAAGTCGGAGGCGATGAACGGCAGGTACGGCCAGGCGTTCATGCCGAGGGTGAGCCCGAGGAACAGCCACTCGATGCGTACCAGCGTGCGGTCGTTGAGCGGTCTGCCGCGTACGCCGAGGAAGGCGCGGGCGCCGACGACGACCAGTAGGGCCAGGGACAGGAACGGCTCGACCAGCCAGGCGAACACCCAGCCGGGCGACCAGGCCGGGGCGCCGTCGGCGGCGAAGTGCTGCACCCCGGCGGTGGACCAGGCCAGCGCCAGGGTGAGCGACACCAGTCCGGCGGTGACCAGCAGCTTGCGCATCCGGTCGGCCTGCCAGGCGCGCATCTCCGGATCCCGTCCGAGAGCGTGCAGGCGGGCGGCCTGGTGGGCGGCTGTACGGCGGGTGCGGACCTTGGGCGTGTCCAGCAGGATCGGGGTGTCGTCGTCCTGGAGGTCGGCCAGCAGGTGCGCTTCGGCGACCTGGGCGCGCAGCTTCCGCACCCGCTTGGTCTCCCCCATCTTGGGTGCGGGTGGCGGGGCGGCGGGTCGGCTGTTGGCGAGGTGTTCGAGGTCGGCCAGCGCGGCGGCCATCTCCTCCGGAGTCGGCTCAGGCGGGTCGGGGTTGAAGGTCATACTCATGCGGCGTTCTCCGTCCGCTCGTGATGGCAGGTGGTGCAGGTGTCGGCGTAGCGGGACAGCACGAACCCGGCGTCCTGGCCGCAGTTCGCGCAGCGGCGGCGGGCGGCGTTGGCCTTGGCCAGGGCCGCCCACCGGGCGGGGGTCATCGGGCGTTTGGGCAGCGCGCACCGGATGTCGTACAGGTAGGCGGCGCGGATCCCGCCGCGTGTGCCGTACCGGCGCGAACGCCACAGGATCTGCGCCTGGATGTTCTGTCCACCGGGGCGCAGGCCGTGTGCGGCGAGTTGCCGGACGGTGAGCAGGTGCGGCGGGGCCATCCGCCATGGGTAGGTGGGGATACCGCCGTACGCGGCGCCGGTCGGGTCCCAGAAGCGGGCGCGGATACGGCTCACCACGGACCTCCCCAGCAGCGGGTGCAGCCGGGGCGGGCGCACCAGTTGGCCGGGTCGGCCGTCCACACCTGGCAGGCCAGATCGATCGAGGCGCGTATCCGGGCCCTGGCGTGCGCGGCGCGGATGGCGCGCGCCAGGTCGGCGGCGGCCAGCCCCGCGATGAACAGCAACGGGTACAGGACAGTGCTCATGGAAATCCTCCTCACTGGCCGGACTGGGAACGGGCGAGCGTCCGGCAGCGGCGGCAACCGCCGCGCGGGCGGGCGCCGTGGGTTCGGCACACCTGCACCGGTGGGGCCGACGTGCCGCAGCGGAGACAGCCGCACGGGCTGTGTGAGCGGCGGGCGCAGTCAGAGCAGCGGAAGACGGCCATCACGCCGCCGCCTGAGCGCGGATGCCGTCGCGGTCGTCCTGGCTCAGCCCCGCCCACACACCCTCGACCGGGTCGAGCGCGAGAGAGTAGGACAGGCACTGCCACAAAGCCGGACAGGTGACGCAGACGGCCTTGGCGCGCTGCTCACGCCGTAGGCGCTGATCGAAGGTCTCCCAACCCCTGCCGCCGGTGAACAGTTCGGCGGTGTCGGGGCCGCAGGCGGGACCGGCGGCCAGCACGGCGTCCAGCAGGCCGGACAGAGTGGAAGGGCCGGTCACAGCCACACCCCCGTCCCGACCAGCAGGTCAGCCAGGGTGAGCCGGGCGCAGGTGGAGCAGATGGGCGGGGTCGGGGACTCCATGCCGGGCTCGCACGGCTCCAACCCGTCGCAGACGGCGCAGACGTACTGCACGTCGTGGGTCATGATGAGAATGCCTCTCTTGAGGAGGTACCGGGGCGGCTCGTGTCTTGGCGGATGAGGGCCGCCCCGGGTTCAGAACGATGTGTGGGTGAGGTCGCCCCCGCTCAGCACGCACGCGGCTGGCGAGAGGCTGGCTACATCTGGACGCTGATGTCGCCGACGACGACACCCGCCTGTACGCCGACGCGGGCGTGACCGTTGCGGATGTTGGCGATGTTGCGGCCGGGTTCAGGCGTCTCGACGGCGGGCTTGTTCTTGGTCGGCTTGTTCTCGGGCCGGGGCCCGACCTTGCCGACCTGGATGGCGGTGGTACCGGAAGAGGCGACGTTCGTCTTCTCGGACACGGTGAAGCACTCCTTCGATGGCTGGGTGGTGGTCAGAGGGCGAGGGTGTTCCTCGCGGGTCCGCCTTTTCTCTGTGGGAGGCGGTGGCCCCGGATTCAGTTGTTCAAGCGGCGAGTGCGACAGCCATGCGGCGCGCGGCCCGGAGGCCGCCTTCCTTGCGACTGTGCTGTGTTTACCCCTGCGAACCGCTCCGGTTTGCCGGGGTGACCTCAGGTAAGCACGCCTAAACCGCGATCGTCAACCCCCATAAACCAAGAAAGTATCTGGGGGTAGTCTCAGCCTCTTTGGCATAGCCCTATAAACCCGACTAGAGTGCTGATAGGGCCCCTAGACCGGAGACGGTGAGATGAACGAGCTTGAGAAGCTGGCCGCGATGGAAGACCCGGGAACACGGGCCAAGGCTGTAGGCGATCTGATCGATGAGCACCAGGTGGCCATCGCCGAGCTATCGCGGGTGCGCCGTGAGGCGATGCACGAGATGTTGGCTAACGGCATGACCCAGAGCCAGATCGCCGCCCACCTCGACATGACCAAGGGGCGGATCTCTCAGCTTCTATCGGCTGGAACCAGGCCAGAGCGCGCTTTCTTTGGCACCGGCAAGATCACGGTGGCCATTGGCGCCAAGCGTGAGACCGGCCGGACCGATCCGAGTGACACGGTGTCCGCCGAGTCCTTCAGCGCCTATGACCTCCTGGCGGACGCGGCGCGAAGTGTCGGGCTCGACGCGTCCAAGGAAGTCGTCCCAGCCCCCGGGCTGGTGCACCTGAACCGCCCGAACCTCATAGTCCTGACCAACCCTCGCCTTCTGCCGTTCCTCAGTCAGGTGATGGAGGCCGACCCGCACATTCGGTACGTCGTGGATGATCACGGCTGGTACCTCACCGATCTCACGGAGGGCAAGGAGTACCGCTCACCTCGCGATAAGGGAGAATCGGCCGACTACGGCTATGTCGGCCGACTGCCACGGCCTGACGGGAAGGGCACCTTCCTGTACATGGCCGGCACGCACGCGCCGGGAACGCTCGGCGCCGCGCACTACGTCGTGGACAACCTGAGCACGCTCTACAAGGAGTTGAAGACGCGGCGCTTCTCCACGATCGTCCGATACGAGTTCGAGCCCGGAAATCAGCTTGCGCTCCGGTCGGTGGAGCAGGTCACGCCGCTCTACCGGCACGAAAGCTGATGCCGCGATGCGTGTCCAGATCGTCAGTGAGCCCGGCTCGCCAACCCGGGCGAACGAGGACCTTGCCATGGCCCAGCCGAACCGGCTGCTTGTCCTCGACGGACTCACGGAGCGCACCGAGTCGGGCTGCGTTCACGGCGTCGTCTGGTACGTGAACGCACTCGGTGGAGCGATCATGCGGCAGAGCGACAGCCTCACGCTCCGCGAGGTCCTCGGTGCCGCGATCAACGACACCGCAGATCTTCACAGCTCGACCTGCGACCTGTCCCACCCGGGCACACCTGCCGCTGCGGTGGGACTTGTTCAGCTCGTGGATCACCGGCTCAGCTACCTGATACTCGGCGACGTCACAGTGGTTCTGCGGGCCGGGGACAAGGCGGACGTTGTCACCGATGACCGCCTGCTTCGCGTGAACGAGGCCCTCCACTCGGCGGTGCCCGTTCCGCCCGGCGCCGACTCCAGCGAACGGCAAGCCGGACTGATCCGCCGGAAGCATGCAGAGTTGGCCGTCCGGAACAAGGAGGGCGGCTACTGGGTCGCCGCTGCCGACGCCGACGTTGCCGGGCAGGCGGTGACCGGCAGCAGGGACAGCGCCGAGATTCGGCAGCTTGCCGTCCTCACCGATGGGGCGTCGCGGGTCGTGGAGCCGTTCGGGCTCACCGATTGGTGGGGGCTCATGGACACCTTGGCGGCCGAAGGGCCTGACGCCGTGGTGGGTCGGGTTCGAGCGGCGGAGGCCAGCGATCCGATCGGACACCGCTGGCCCCGCAACAAGCCTTCAGACGATGCGACAGTCGTCTACTGGGAGCGGTAGCACGCAGGCTCAATCAGCCTGCGTGTCGTCCGACGAGGGGCCAGCCACGATCTCCGACCGCCCCAGCACCCGAGTACGCCCGTCGGCGTAGGTGACCACCAGCACCGGCTCACCCTCGGGGAGACCCAGCGTCGAGCGCTCCGCAGCAGTCGGCATCCGCGCCGTGATCCGTGCGGGCTCCTCCAGGTTCACCACCGCCAACTCCGGAGGCTCCCGGACCGTGCTGCCGCGCCGGTTCTCGGTGTCGATGAGCCCTTCGGTCCGCAGTAGCCGAAGGGCCTGGCGGATCGTGGCCTTGCCTGTGCCGAACTCCTCGGCCAGCGCGTCTTCGTTCTTGAGCTTGTCGCCAGGCCGCAAGACGCCCTCTTCGATCTGGGCGCGCAGCAGGTCGGCCACCTGCCGGTAGAGCGGCGTCCACGAGTTCGGATCAACCTTCACCGTCCCATGATTCTTTAGATATAGCGCTGGTGCACCTTTACGCTATTACGTAATAGAGGAATAATCATCCTGCGTTGACGAAGTCACAGCAGGGAGCGGTGCCATGAGCACGAAGCTGCAAGTCCCTTACATCACAGCTTGGTCTGAAGAGACCATGGATCATGGCCTGGGGTTCGTCTGGGCGGACGAAGCCGATGGGCTACGTCTCACATACGGCGACCCCCACCCCGGCGACTGGTCGCTGGGCGTCCTGTGGATGCGCCAAGGACTCACGGGCGGGGGCAAGCCCGAATGGAAGCGGGTGAATGCCCTCAGACAGCGGCGGTGCATGCTCCGGAAGCTGTGCCAGGTATGCGGCGGGTCGGCCGTTGACCAGGTCACCGGCCGTACCTGGTGGCTCCTGGCCGACGAAGCCGACCAGGGGCCACCCGCCGCCGGATACACGAACGCGCCCCCGACCTGCCTGCCGTGTATCCCCGACTCGCTGACCCTGTGCCCGCACCTGCGGCGGGGCTCCGCCGTCTACACCGTGGGGGACGCCCAGCCGTACGGCGTCATCGCCGACCTCTTCGCCCCCTCCGGCGGAAAGAAGATCGCCCACGTCCAGCGCAGCGCCACCCTTCAACTGGACGAGTTCCGCAAGCTCCAGCACGCCCTGGCCAAACAACTCCTCGTGGTCCTCGACGACCTGATTCCGTACCCAGGCATCCCTCGCGTCCCCGAATCCCTGCCGACCGAAGACCCCTGTCTCCGGCTCAGGAGTGTCAGCGGCGGCGACACGCCAGTGGTCTCTCGGCGTCCGGGCGCGCTATGAGAGATCCGGACCCGGTGCTCGTCCTCGCCATCAGCGGGCTGGGGCCCTACTGCCTGATCCTGCGCACACCCGAGACACGGGTGTGGGACGAGACCGCCGCCCTGTGCGGCCAGTGGGCGATGGTCGGCAACCACTGGGGCGAACCGTGCATCTGGGAACCGCTCATGGACACCGTGTGTGACGCGTGCTTCCAGGCCCTTGCCCGCGAGCCCACGACACAGCCCACACCGTCAGAGGCCGGGGCGGGAACGGACGCGGCGAGTCCGGTACACGCGCGGGCCCGATAGACCGGCGCGGCGGTGAGCGCCCCACCTCGATGAGTCAGGCCCGACCCCCCAGGGCTTCGAGGTGCGTCCCCCGTGGCAGCTCCCGCCGCGCCTCCACACTCTTCACCAACGCCACACTTTGTCCCAAGTATCCTCGACATCAATTCATGTCGCTGACCAGCGTAAGCGCCCCATATTTCGAGGAACACGACTCTGAGTTCCTGTCCCGGCCGGAAATCTTGAGATCACGAGGCGGAGGCAGCGTGGGAGCGGACTCGCCCTATCGGTCAGATGTGCCGGATCTCCAGTAGGCGAGGCTGCTCCGGACCGCCAGTGTGTTTGGGTCCTCGGGGCCGAAGACGCGTTCAAGGACAGGGAGCAGGGCGGCGAATTGGCTGCGGGCCCCCTCCGCATCGCCCGCCTCCCCGGTCGAGGTGGCGAGGTTGCTCCGGACCGCCAGTGTGTTTGGGTCCTCGGGGCCGAAGACGCGTTCATAGATGGGGAGCAGGGCGGCGAATTGGCTGCGGGCCCCCTCCGCATCGCCCGTCTTCCCGGTCGAGGTGGCGAGGTTGCTCCGGGCCGTCAAGGTGTTTGGGTCCTCGGGGCCGAAGACGCGTTCAAGGACAGGGAGCAGGGCGGCGAGTTGGCTGCGGGTCCCCTCCGCATCGCCCGTCTCCCACGTCCAGGTCGCGAGGTTGCTCCGGGTGGTCAAGGTGTTGCGATCCTCGGGGCCGAAGACGCGTTCATAGATGGGGAGCAGGGCGGCGAATTGGCTGCGGGCCCCCTCCGCATCGCCCGCCTCCCCGGTCGAGGTGGCGAGGTTGCTCCGGGCCGTCAAGGTGTTTGGGTCCTCGGGGCCGAAGACGCGTTCAAGGACAGGGAGCAGGGCGGCGAGTTGATTGCGGGCCCCCTCCGCATCGCCCGTCTTCCCGGTCGAGGTGGCGAGGTTGCTCCGGGCCGTCAAGGTGTTTGGGTCCTCGGGGCCGAAGACGCGTTCATAGATGGGGAGCAGGGCGGCGAATTGGCTGCGGGCCCCCTCCGCATCGCCCGCCTCCCCCACCCGGTAGGCGAGGCGGCTTCGGGCGGTCAAGGTTTTGGGGTCCTCGGGGCCCGAGGTCTGCAGATGGTGGGCGTGGATCCAGCGCTGGATGTCCACCGCAGTGTGATAGTCACCGCTGGCGGCAAGATAAGCGCAGACCTGTTCAAGGCCGAGCGAATCGGCAGGCAGCACAGCGCGTGCGTGTGGTGTGAGCAGGTGGTAAGTGGGCCAGTTGTCGGGATCTTCGGGGATCTCGGGGAGTGCGGCCTGAAGTAGCTCGGCGGCCTGGCGCCGGACTGCCTGCGGAAGGTCTCCGGTGAGCTGGGCCTTGGTGGTGGCCTGGACGAGGCGATGGACACCGATCAGGTCTACTGGCTCATCGGCGTCATCGTCGCCTGGGGCGGTGGTCAGGGTGACGAGGCTGTAGGAGGCTAGCAGCGCCAGCGCCTCGCGGACTGCGAGACCACCGTCGCGGCGGCCGTCAACGTCGTCGAGGCCGTCCAGGACAGTGCAAGGCAGATTGTCCGGGGCATAGAAGGCCAGCAGGTTCAGCACCCAGGCGGCCAGCGGGTCGATTGCACTGATGCGCTGGTAACTGAGCGTCCACACCTTCGCCACCACCCGCGCGCTGTCGTCTCCTGCTGCACCGGCGGCGAGCATCCGATTCGGGATGTCTTCGAGCGAGCGCAGGTATCCGCGTACGGTCGTGCGCGGTGTGCGGGCGATGTAGGCGCCCGCCTGGGCCAACGCCAGCGGCAGATCCCCCAATTGCTCGGCCAACTCGTCCAGCAGCCTCTCCCGGCGGGACTCCGACGGGTCGAGCAGACCGGCCAGCAGGGCGATGGAGGCCGGACGAGCCAAGAGGGCGAGCCGCAGCGGGGCGACGCCCAACCGCTGCCAGCCGATGTCGCGCCGGGTGGTGATCAGCACGTGTCCATGGGTGAGACGGCCCAGGTACGGTTCGACGTCGGCGGATTGCTCGACGTTGTCGAAGACCACCAGCCAATCGCGGTGGGCGCTCAGCCACGCCAGCGCCCACGCGGCGGCCTCTTCCGCCGTGGCCTGCCCGGCGGCAGCAGCGTCCACCCCCGCGACCAAGGCGCGCGTCAGGGCGCCCAGTTCAGCCTGGATCCGGGCAGGGGACTCGGCGTCGATCCACCACACCAGCCGGTAGCCCCCGCCGTGCCGGTGGGCGTACTGCAACGCCAGTTCGCTCTTGCCCACCCCGCCCAGCCCGACCACCGCCTGGCTGATCACCCCCAAACCCTCGCCTGTGGCAAGCGTGCATCGCACGCCGTCAAGGGCCTGCTCACGGCCGACGAAGCCGGACACCGGCCGACGCGGCAACCCGACAAGCCCAAGCGGTTCCCGCACCGCGTCCACGGGCGGCAGCGACGGCCGCTCAGGCAGCACATCCCCGGCGAGAAGCATGCCGGTGAAGTCCCCGCCGACCATCATCGCCCGCTGCCCGGCCGTCTGCGTGAAGCCGGTGATCGCGGTGGCGTGGTTCCCGCTCATCACCGGAGCCTGGGCATCCCCGCCGACCGAGATCGCGCGCTCCCCCTCGACCGAGGTGCTACCGGGGCCACTCACCCGCGCTTGTCCGGAGACCTGCCCGACCACCCTGCCGCCCGACATCGTCCCCACTACGGGCGAGCTCTGCCCGGACGAGGACGGCCCATCCGACGCGGAAGACGCGTCCGGCTGGGCGGGGACGGACGCGCGGAACTGCGCCCACAACGTCACCGCGGACAGCAGGAGGCCGCCGATGCCGGTGAACATGCTGACCACGCTGGCGCGCTTGTCCAGCACGTCCTCCGTCACCGTCGGCCCTTGACCGGTATCGGCGAAGAAGGCGATCATGCCCACCGCCAGCAGAGTCAGGGACACTGCCGCCGCCGCCCAGGCCAGCACGCGCGGCCACCGGCGTACGCGTGGTTCCGGAGGGGAAGAAGGAGAGGCCGTCACCGTTCCAGGATGACGGCCACACCACCGGTCGCGTACGGCATATGCGAATCTGCGCCCGTCATACCCGCTTACGGCACACGGGCCTATGAGCCGTCGCGCAACAGCCATCCTCACACCTGTCCCTGACGTCCCTGCTGTCCCTCCACGTTGTGGACCAGCGCAAACAGGGCTCGCTTGAGGGACATGGCTCCATGCGCCTTGTCCCAGGTGTCCCAGGCGGGGCCCTGGGCTGGCGAGCCGTTGACCACGCCAGGTGCGGCAGCAAGCCCGGGAGTGCGCTGGCTCTATCAGCCAGACGTCGCCGGATTGAAAACCGAACCTCGGTCGTGCCCTGCTGGCAGGTCGGCGCACGGAGGTGAACGTGTGGACGACCTTGATCAGATGTGAGACGGACCTGCCGAGCGATCGTAGGACGCCTCGTGCGAGGGCATGGCTGCAACATGTTGCAGCGGTTCTCCAGGGCGCGGTTCCGAAAGGCACGCGATGCGCTTCGCGCTCCCAACCTGAGTGACAAAGTGAGTGACAACCGCCAAAGACGATCACGGACATTGGGGGATCCCTGCGGATGCTTCCAAGGCGCCAACCAAGGGCAACAAGCTCTGGAACGTGTGTTCGATTTGACTCGTAATGAAGGGGTCTCGGGTTCGAATCCCGAAGGCGGCTCGCAGTTTGAC
>NZ_BAAAHQ010000048.1:0-5304 GCF_039525605.1 Nonomuraea longicatena
CGACGCGCGGCGGGCGGCCTGGGAGGCGGTCGGCGTGCATGTGGACGAGCTGTCGTCGCTGGTCCTGAGCATCGGCCTGCCGGACGAGCCGGAGCCGGGCGAGCCCGGTGTCCGCACGCTGCGGCGGCTGCGGCGCTCGGGACCGATCCGCGCGGGCCTGGTCCGGCTGTGCGAGAACCCGGTCGTGGTGGCCTCGGCCGCCGACGAGCTGGGCGCGGCCTGTCCGCCGCTCGTCTGTGTGAACGGCCGGCCGTCGGCCGCCGTGTGGCGGCTGCTCGACCTGCTGGCGGCCGGAGGGGCGCGCTTCGCCTACCACGGCGACTTCGACTGGGGCGGGGCGGCGATCGCGGCGGCCGTGTACGCGCGGGTCGGCTTCACGCCGTGGCGCTACGACGCCGCCTCCTACCGGGGCGCGGCCTGCGACGCGCCGCTGACGGGCCGTCCCGTGGACACGCCGTGGGATCCCGGCCTGTCCGGGGCGATGCGGGCGCGGGGCGTCCGGGTGGAGGAGGAGCTGGTGCTCGGCGACCTCATGCGAGATCTGGCCGGGTGAACGCCGCTGGAGATCGCGGAAATGTCGGTGGCGTGCGCTTCAATGCCCCGCATGGCTATCGAGCCGCGCACAGCAGCGGCGGCAGCGCCGGTCACAGCGCCGATCACAGTGCCGGTCACAGTGCTGATCTCAGTGCCGGTCTCAGCGCCGGTCACAGGGCGGCTGTCGCCCACCGGGCGCGCGCCCGCATCGGGGGTCTGCCGCGGCGGCGTGCGACGAGCCGGTGATCCGATAAGCCAGACGCATCCCCGCACGCCCATTACGCTGCGATGCAGAGTGCAAAAGGGGGCTTCGTGACAGTCAATGGAGTGGCGGGCAGCATGACCACGGCCGTGACGGGTGAGGTGGTCGGCCGCGTGCTCGGCACCCAGGCGGCCTCCCCGCTGTCGTTCTGGATCGGCCTGGAGCCCGGCAAGGTCGTCCAGCTCGACGACGTGGTCGTGACCAGGCGCGAGGTGCCGGGTCACGGCCCGGTGCTGGTGGCCGGCGTGGTCACCGCCGTCGAGGCGCGCCACGAGGGCGCCGCCTACGACTCCGACGTGTTCCTCATCGCCGACGGCGCGCTGCCGGCCGCCGTCATCGAGGTCGCCGAAGTCAAGATCACCCGGGTCGAGCCGGAGATCCTGGTGCCGCCGCTGCCGGGCGAGAAGGTGTTCATCGCCGAGAGCGGCGACCGCGACCAGGCGCTCTACTTCGACGTCATGGAGCGGCGGGTCCCGCTCGGGCTCGGGCGCGACGGCCAGGCGCTGTACGTCAACTTCGACTTCCTGGACGGCACGCGCGGCGCGCACGTGTCGATCTCCGGCGTCTCCGGCGTGGCGACCAAGACCTCGTTCGCCACCTTCCTCCTGTACTCGATCTTCAACTCGGGCGTGCTGGGCGCGGAGTCCGCCAACACCAAGGCGTTGATCTTCTCCGTCAAGGGCGAGGACCTGCTGTTCCTCGACCACGCCAACACCCGCCACGTCGACGCGGGCGCGTACTCCCGGCTCGGGCTGCCCGCCCAGGCGTTCAAGAGCGTGCACGTCTTCGCTCCGCCCCGGCCCAACGACCCCAACGGCACCCCGCACGTCTCGGCCCGCACCCAGGGGGTGAGCTCGTTCTTCTGGACGCTGGTCGAGTTCTGCCAGGAGGAGCTGCTGCGCTTCGTCTTCGCCGACGCCGACGACGAGCGCGCCGGATACTCCCTGCTGGTCGGCCAGGTGGCGGCCCGGCTGCAGTCGTGGGCGGAGCCGGTCGGCGACGGCGGCGCGGTCCGGGTGCAGGGCACCGCCTGCCGCACCTTCTCCGACCTGGTCGAGCTGCTGTCCGAACAGCTCCAGGACGAGGGCACGCGCATGCAGTGGGCGGGCGCGCAGACGCCGCTCGGCACCGTGAACGCGTTCCTGCGCAGGCTGCGCAGCGCCGTGCGGGCGCTGTCGCCGATCGTGCGCGGCGACCTGCCCTTCTTCCGCGGCCACTCGATCCGCACCTCGGACGCCCAGGTCTCCATCGTCGACCTGCACAACCTGCCGGATCGGGCGCAGCGGTTCGTGGTGGGCGTGGTGCTGCGGGGGGAGTTCCACCGCAAGGAGTCCTCCGGCACCGCCAAGCCGCTGCTGTTCGTGGTGCTGGACGAGCTCAACAAGTACGCGCCGCGCGAGGGCGACTCGCCGATCAAGGAGATCCTGCTGGACGTGGCCGAGCGTGGCCGCAGCCTCGGCGTGATCCTCATCGGCGCCCAGCAGACGGCCTCGGAGGTCGAGCGGCGCATCGTCTCCAACAGTGCGGTGCGGGTGGCGGGCCGCCTCGACCCGGCCGAGGCCGCCCGCTCCGAGTACGGCTGGCTGCCGCCCGCCGTACGGGAACGGGCCACGATCGCCAAACCGGGCACCATGTTCGTCGCCCAGCCGGAGATCCCGGTGCCGCTGTCGGTGAGCTTCCCGTTCCCCGCCTGGGCCACGCGGCCCTCCGAGGCGCTGCCCATGGCGGTCAAGCACGACGACCCCTTCCAGGGGCTGCCCGCCGTCGAAGACGACATCCCGCCGTTCTAGGAGCACGAGTGAAGATCCTGCACACCGCCGACTGGCACGTGGGCAAGGTGCTCAAGGGCCGCTCGCGGGTGGACGAGCACCGCGCGGTGCTGCGCGAGCTGGTCGGCGCCGCCCGCGAGCACGACGTGGACGCGGTGATCGTCGCCGGCGACCTGTTCGACACCTCGGCGCCGACGCCGGAGGCGCAGTCGCTGGTGCTGCCCGCGCTCATGGCGCTGCGCGAGGACGGCAGGGACGTGGTGGTGCTCGCGGGCAACCACGACAGCCCGCAGCTGTTCGACGTCTACCGCCCGGTGCTCGGCGCGCTCGGCATGCAGGTGGTGGGCTCGTTCCAGCGCAGCCCGCTGTCGTTTCGCGCGCGCTCGGGCGAGGAGGTGCGGCTCGCGGTGCTGCCGTTCCTGTCGCACCGGTACGTGGTGCGCGCCGCCGAGGTGCTGACCGGCACGGCCGCCGAGCACAACCGCGACTACGCGGCCCGGATGGGCGAGCTGATCGCCGCGCTGACGGCCGGTTTCGAGCAGGACACCGTCAACCTGGTCGCCACGCACGGCACCCTGCCGGGCGGCAGGTTCGGCGGTGGCGAGCGTGAGGCGCAGTCGATCTTCTCCTACTACTTCGAGCCGGCCGCGTTCCCGCCGTCCACGCAGTACGCCGCGCTCGGCCACCTGCACCGGCGTCAGCAACTCCCCGGACCGTGCCCGATCTGGTACAGCGGCTCGCCGATCGCGGTCGACTTCGGCGAGGAGGGCAACACGCCGGGCGCGCTGCTCGTGGACGTCTCGCCGGGCCGTCCGGCCGTGGTGACCGAGCTGGCCTTCGCCGCCGCGCGCAGGCTGCGCACGGTCAAGGGCACACTCGACCAGCTTGAGGAACTGGAGGTGGGCGACGACTGGGTGAAGGTGGTCGTCGAGGAGCGCCCGAGGGTGGGCCTGGCCGACGACGTGCGCGACCTGCTGCCGGGGGCGATCGACGTGAGCCTCGACGAACGGTTCAAACCGGTCCACGCCGTACGGCAGAGCGGCACGGCCACCCGCTCCCCCCGCGAGTTGTTCCGCGAGTACCTCGATGCGACCGGCCGCCACGACGACCGGGTCGCCGACCTGTTCGACCGCCTGTACGACGAGGTAAGCGACTGATGCGCCCGCTGACACTGCACCTGGAGAGCTTCGGCAGCTTCCGCGAGCCCACCGAGGTCGATTTCACCGACATCGAGTACTTCGCCCTCGTCGGCCCCACCGGGGCGGGCAAGAGCACGGTCATCGACGCGATCTGCTTCGCTCTGTACGGCACGGTGCCGCGCTGGGGCAAGGAGAACGTCATCGCCCACGCCCTGTCGCCGTCGGCCGCCTCCGGCAAGGTGGGGCTGCTGTTCGAGAGCGGTGGGCGCACGTACGCCGTGGTCCGGGCGTTGGTTCGGGACGCCAAGGGGGTGGTCCGTACCAAGGAGGCGCGGATCGACGAGGTGTCGGGCGGTTTCGACGAGGTGGTCAAGCCGATCGCCGAGGGCGAGAACGTCACCGCGGAGGTCACGCGGGTGACCGGGCTGGAGTACCGGTTCTTCACGCAGTGCGTGGTGCTGCCGCAGGGCCAGTTCGCCGAGTTCCTGCACGCGGCGCCGCGCGAGCGCCAGGACCTTCTGGTGCAGCTCCTGGACGCCGACGTGTACGAGCGCATCAGGCAGCAGGCGGTGCGCGAGGAGGAGGACGCCAAGCGGGCGGCGGCCTTCGCCCGCGACCAGCGCGACAAGCTGTCGGGCGCCTCGGAGGAGGCCGAGCAGGAGGCGCAGAGCCGGGTCGAGGCGCTGCGCGCGCTGGCGGGCGGCATCGGGGCCGACCTCGAACTGCTGCGCGCCCGCGACGCGGGCGTGCGCCGGACCAAGGACGAACTGGCCGCGCTGACTTCGCGCATCACCGACCTGAGGGCGCTGGCGATGCCCGGTGAGGTGCCGACGCTGGCCGCCACCGCCCGCGAGGCCGGTGAGGCGGTGGCCGCATTGGAGATCGAGGCGGCGGCGCTGGAGGAGGACGAGCGGACGGCGGAGTCCGCGCTGGCCGGCCTGGGCGAGCCGGGGCTGCTGCGGGACGCGCTGGCCGCCCTCGACCGCCACGACCTGCTCGCCACCGCCAGGGCGAAGGCGGAGGAAGCCGCGTCGGCGGCCGCCCGGCTCGTGCCCGGCCTGGCCGAGCGGCAGCACGCGGCGGCCGGACGGCTGACGGCGGCCGAGACCGAACGCGACCGGCTGCGGCTCGCGCAGGCCGGCGCCGACCTCGCCGCCCGTCTGGCCTGCGGCGACCCGTGCCCGGTGTGCCGCCGGGTCGTGGACGAGCTGCCCGAGCACGGCTCGCTCGCCGACCTCGACGCCGCCGACCGCGCCGTGGCCGTCGCCAGAGGCGACGCCGAACAGGCCGGGAGCGAACACGGCAGAGCCGAGTCCCAATCCGGGGTGCTGGCCGCCCAGCTCACCCGTCTGGAAGCCGACCTGGCCGCCCACGCGGCGACCATGGAACACGCCCTGACACCGGTCCGCGCTCTGGCGGCGACCGGCGCCAAGGCCGCGACCGACGGCGAGGGGCGGGTCGGCGCCAAGGGCGCAGCCGATGGCGAGGGGAGCGCTGACGTCGAGGCCGTTCCCGGTGGGACGCGGTCCGTCGATCGGGGCTGGATCGACCGGCGGCTGGGCGAGGTCGCCAAGGCGGAGCGGGCCGCGCAGGATGCCCG
>NZ_BAAAHQ010000048.1:5355-14431 GCF_039525605.1 Nonomuraea longicatena
CGCGGCCGTGCGCGGCTGCCGGGGCCGCCTCGATCGGGCGCGGGCGCAGGCCGCGCAGGCGGCGAGGCAGGCCGACGACGCCTGGCGGGCGCTGGAGAGCGCCCGCGACCGCCTGCTGCGCCTGGCCGCCCACGTCGAGGCGCCCCCGCCCGTCGATCGGGCCGACCTGCACCAGGCGTGGACCGACCTCATCGCCTGGCGCAACCAGGCGGGCACCGCGACGCGGGCCGTCCTCGACGAGACCGAAGTCGCCCTCGCCGACCTGGAGCGGCAGCGCGAGCAGGACCAGGACCGGCTGGCCGCCCGTCTGGCCGAGCACGGCGTCGCCGTCCCGGGCCGCCCCGACCCCGACCAGGTCGGCGCGGCCGTGGCGGCGGCGCTCGCCCGCGCGGAGACGACGCTGGAGCGGGTCAGAGAGGACAGAGCGCAGGCGGCGCGGCTCGACGAGCAGATCGCCGAGCGCGACCAGCAGACCAAGGTCGCCCACGAGCTGACGCTGCGGCTGCGGGCCAACGCCTTCGAGCGGTGGCTGTGCGCGGAGGCGCTGGCGGTGCTGGTGGCCACCGCGTCCGACACGCTGCACGAGCTGTCGGACGGCCAGTACGAACTGGCGCTGAGCGACAAGAGCGACATCGAGGTCATCGACCACGCCGAGGCCGGGATGCGGCGCAGCGCGCGCACGCTGTCGGGTGGCGAGACCTTCCAGGCGGCGCTCGCGCTGGCCCTGGCGCTGTCCGGCACGGTCGCCAGGGGCCTCGACTCGATCTTCCTGGACGAGGGCTTCGGCACGCTCGACCCGGCGACGCTCGACACGGTCGCCACCACCCTCGAACGGCTCGCCTCCGGGCAGGAGCGCATGGTCGGCGTCGTCACCCACGTCCCGGCGCTGGCCGAGCGGGTGCCGGTGCGGTTCGCGGTCAGCCGTGACACGACCGGCTCGCACCTGCGGAGGGTGCTCTCGTGACGGACTTCAGCGTCGATCCGTGGGATCCGGGCTACGCCGCCGCGCTGGCCGTCGAGGCGCTGGCCGAACTCGGCGCCACCAGCGCGGAGCTGGTGCTCGACATCGAGGCCGGGCCCATGGAGTGGGGGCCGGTGCGGCCGCGCGGCGAGGCGCCGAAGTCGCTGCTGGTGGCCGACGGGGTGCGGCGTATCGACGCCCGCGTCTGGGTCCGCTCGGACGACGACCCGATGCCGGTGCCCGGCATCGCCGCCTCCTACGCAGCCGGGATGGTCAGGTGCGGTCCCGGCGGCGCCGACCTGGCGGCCGTCGAGATCGGGCGGACGCTGATCAGCGCTTCGCCGTACACGCCGGAGGTGAAGACCCCGCACGCCACCTACGCGCCGAGGCAGGCGGCGGGGCCGAGCATGGAGGAGCTGTCGCTGGCGCTCCAGCGCCAGGTGACGCAGCTGGAGGTGGACGTCGCGGTCAGGTACCGCGCGGACAGCGACGACCTGCTGCTGGTCGACGGGCCGCTGCGCGGCCGCTCCCACCTGCCCGCGACGGTCGGCTACATCAAGACCCACCACACCGCCTACCTGCCCGCGCCGCAGGCGGCGGTGGTGTCGGAGCTCGCGCCGGGCGAGCGCACGCCGGTCTTCCTGATGGGTACGAGCTGGCGGCGGCACGCCTGGTACGTGCGCCTGCCGGTGCGCTCGGCGACCCCGTGGGCGGGGGTGGCGCGCTGCGAGGCGAGCGCGGAACTCGCCGCTGAGGACGTGGTCCGCCTCGCCGACGAGGTGACGCTGGCGCTGCTGCCGCTCGCGGGCGTCGACTACAAGGATCCGCGCGCCCCGCAGAACCTGGTGCCGATCGGCGGCCTGGAGAAGCTGCTGCGCCACCATCTGGGCGACGCTCGCCTGCTGTACCGGGCACTGCGTACCGCCGCCCAGGGATGAATCGGTCGCTTCGTCCGGGTACGTATGGGAAGGTGGGGAACCCGATCAAGGAAGCAAGCGATGTCCGAGGAGTACGAAGGCGTCGGTGACCCGCGCCTGCAGGCCGAAGGCGAACTCGCTCTCGCGCGCATGGCGTGGGAGGGCGGCGACCTCTCCCACGCCGCCGACCACGTGGCGGGGGCGCTCGCCTACGACCCGGTCCTGCCCGAGGCGCACGAACTGCTCGCCAAGCTCGCCGCCCACCCCGACGGCGGCCCCGGCCTGTTCACGCTCGGGGACGAGGTCTTCCTGGGTACGGCGGTGGCCCGCGCCCACGTGCTGGCCTACGCGGGCGAGCACGCGCAGGCGCTGCAACTGCTGATCTCGGTACAGTCCCACCAGGTGGAGGGCCGCTGGGCGCACGTGCCGTGGGTGCTCGACCCCGACCTGCCCGGCCGGCTGCCCGCGCAGGAGCTGGGCGAGTTGTTCGGCCGGCTGGTCCCCGCGCTGCCGGATCCGGTTCCGCAGGAGCGGCGGGAGGCCCTGGAGCCGTACGTCGAGCTGGTCAGGAACAGCGTGCTCGCGCACCCGGACGACCCCACTCTGGGCTGGATCGGCTCGATGCTGATCAGGCGGGCGGGACACGCGGAGGAGGCCGCCGAACTGGCCGAGCGCGCCTACGCGGCGCAGCCGTCCCATATGGCCGCCATCGCGGCCGGGTCCGCCTACCGCAACCTCGAACGGTGGGACGAGGCCGAGCAGGCGATGCGCCGGGCGCTCTCGCACGACCCGGACAACCTGCACCTGCGGACCGACCTCGGCGAACTGCTGCACACCGCCGGGCGCTCCGACGAGGGGCTCGGCTGGGTCGAGGCGGTGCTGGAGGAGGACCCCGATCACGAGTCCGCGTTCCCGACGGCGTGCGGCATGCGCTTCGAGCGCGACGGCGACCTCGCCCACCTGGTACGGCTGGCCGACCACCTGCGCGAGCACCCGGACAACGGCCACGCCGACCGGGTGCTGGCCCAGCACTGTGCCGCCCAGCCGTGGCTGTCCGGGCAGAGCGGCCCCACCGAGTCGGTCATCGACGTGTTGTTCCAGGTGCTGGAGAAGGAGGGCGAGCCGGGCGGCGGCGGCTCGCTGCGGGTCTCCGCCCCGGAGTCACCGAGCGCGTTCATGGCCTTCCACCGCGCGGTGCCGGGGTTCGTGGTGGAGGTCACCGGCGTGCCCGAGCCGGATCCGCGCCTGACGGTGCCGGAGCTGTACGCCAAGGGGCCGGTGAAGGAGGTGACCAGGCGGGTGTGGACGTACGCCGGCGTGGTCGCCGCGCCCGCCGTGCCGCCGCCGGACGAGCGGGTGCTGGAGGCGGTGGCGCGGGTGGCGGCGGCGCCGTGGCGGCATCTGCCCGCCGCCGTCGAGCGGGCTTCGGAACTGGCCGGGCTACCGCTCGACGACCTGCTCGGGGTGCTGGTGCATCCGCCGGAGCAGCCGTTCGGGCAGGCGGTGGCGTGGCCGTACTGGATCAGGCAGGTGCAGGCCCTGGCCTGCCTCGGCATCGCCTGGCACGCGCGGGAGCAGCCGTGGGGGGAGTCGGAGCGGCGGGAGGTGCTGATCGACCTCGCCTACGGGCCGGAGGACTGGGTCACCGAGGCGGCGCTGCTGGCGTTGGTCGCGACGGCCTGGGTGGACGAGGACGCCCGCGCCGACGTCGCGGAACTCCTCGCCTGGCGGTACATGGCGGCGGTCAAGGCGGCCGCCACCCGGCCCGTCACCCTGCTCGACTCGCTGCGGCATCTCGTGCTGGCCGCACCGGACCTGCATCCGGACGTGCGGGCGCTGGCCGAGGGGCGACCGTACGAGGGGGAGTAGTCAGAGCTGCCCGGCGATGGCCGCCGCCGCCTCGCGCAGCGGCTCGGCCAGGCGGGGCAGCTCGCGGGCGCGCAGGCAGGACAGCACCACGCCGACCGCGCCGACCGGGCGGCCCTCCACCAGCACCGCCGCCGCGACCGAGCAGGAGCCGACGGTCATCTCCTCGTACGTCAGCGCGTACCCCTGCGCGCGTACCGAGGCCAGTTCGCGGGCCAGCCGTCCGGGCTCGGTGATGGTGTGGCCGGTCGGCCGTTCGAGCTTGCGGGCCAGGTAGCCGTCGAGGAACCAGGCGGGCTCGTGGGCGAGCAGCGCCTTGCCGACGCCGGTCGGGTGCATGGGCAGTCTGCTGCCGGTGCGGGACACGACGGGGACGGCGCCCCTGCCGTGCACCTTGTCGACGTACAGGACCTCCAGCCCGTCGCGGACGGCGAGGTGCACGTTCTCGCCGGTGGCGGCGAACAGGTCCAGCAGCCACGGCCGGGCCGCGTCGCGCAGCCTGCTCGGGGCGAGCTGGCCGAGCTCCCACAGGCGCGGCCCGACGCGCAGCCTGCCGTCGGGACCTCGGCCGAGCGCCTGCCCGGCGACCAGTTCGGCGACCAGCCGGTGGGCGGTGCTCAGCGCGAGTCCGCTGCGCCCGGCCAGCTCGGTCAGCGTGAGCTGGGGGTGGTCGGCGTCGAACGCGGCCAGGATGGCGAGCACCTTCGACGTCACGGTCGCGCCCATCGGGCAATTCTGGCGGGTTCTTCCGCTGAGCGGAAGGCACCGTTGAGGCGGCCCCGGCGAAGCTGGATGATCATTCCATGCGAACCCAGGTCGGGATCATCGGCGCGGGCCCAGCGGGTCTGCTGCTGTCCCATCTGCTCCACCTGCGCGGCATCTCCTCCGTGGTCCTCGAACGGCGCAGCCGCGCCTACGTCGAGCAGCGGGTACGCGCCGGGGTGCTGGAACAGGGCACGGTGGACACGCTCGTGGCGGCGGGGGTCGGCGCGCGGCTGCTGCGCGAGGGCATGCCGCACGGCGGCGTCGAGATCAGGTACGGCGGCGCCGCCCACCGCCTCGACTTCGCGGACCTGCTCCCCGGCCGCCGGGTCACCGTGTACGGCCAGCAGGAGATCGTCAAGGACCTCATCGCGGCGCGGCTGGCGGCGGGCGGCGACCTGCGGTTCGAGGTCGAGGACGTGGCCGTGCACGGGCTGGAGGACCGGCCGTACCTGACCTTCGGCGGGCGGCGGCTCGACTGCGAGGTGATCGCCGGGTGCGACGGTTTCCACGGCGTCTCCCGGCCGTCGATCCCGGCGGGCGTGCTGACCGTCTTCGAGCGCGACTACCCGTTCGCCTGGCTCGGGGTGCTCGCCGAGGTGGCGCCGTCGGCGGAGGAGCTGGTGTACGGGCTCAGCGAGCGCGGGTTCGCGTTGCACAGCATGCGCACCCCGGCGCTGAGCCGCTTCTACCTCCAGGTCGCGGCCGGTGACCGGATCGAGGACTGGCCGGACGAGCGGGTCTGGAAGGAGCTGCGGTTGCGGCTGGAGACGGTGCCGGGGTTCACGTTGAGGACCGGCCCGGTCATCGAGAAGATCGTCACGTCGCTGCGCTCGTTCGTCGCCGAGCCCATGCAGTACGGGCGGTTGTATCTGGCGGGCGACGCCGCCCACATCGTCCCGCCGACGGGGGCGAAGGGGCTGAACCTGGCTGTGGCGGACGTGCGGGTGCTGACCGAGGCGCTGGCCCGCTTCTTCGGGACGGGGTCTGCGGAACTGCTGGACGGGTACTCGGCGGCGTGCCTGGAGAGGGTGTGGCGGGCGCAGCACTTCTCGTGGTGGATGACGACGCTGACGCACGAGCTCGACACGGACGGCGCCTACGAGCGGCGGTTACGGCGGGCGGAGCTGGACTACGTGACCTCGTCGCGGGCGGGGGCGACCGTACTGGCCGAGAACTACGTGGGGTAGGGGCGATGGACAAGGTCGTGGGCAGTGCGCGGGCGGCGGTCGCGGACGTCGGCGACGGGGCGTCGCTGGCCGTCGGCGGGTTCGGGCTGGCGGGGGTGCCGTCGGTGCTGATCGGGGCGATCCTCGCGCGCGGCAGCCGGGAGCTGCACGTGGTCTCCAACAACTGCGGGCTCGACGGGCAGGGGCTGGGGGAACTGCTGGCCGCGCGGCGGATCGGGCGGGTGACGGCGTCGTACGTCGGAAACAACCGGGAGTTCGCCCGGCAGTACCTCGCGGGGGAACTGGAGGTGGAGCTGATCCCGCAGGGGACGCTGGCCGAGCGGCTGCGGGCCGGTGGGTCGGGCATTCCGGCGCTCTACACGCGGGCGGGTGTGGGGACGGCGGTCGAGGAGGGCGGGCTGCCGTGGCGGTATCACGCGGACGGGCGGGTGGCGGTGGCGTCGCCGCCCCGGGAGGTGCGGGAGTTCGACGGGGTGCCGTACGTGCTGGAGCGGGCGATGGTGACGGACTTCGGGCTGGTGCACGCGGCTCGCGGCGATATTTACGGAAATCTCGTGTTCTCCAAGGCGGCGCGGAATTTCAACCCGCTGGTGGCGATGGCGGGACGTGTCACGATCGCCCAGGTCGAGGAGCTGTGCGAACTCGATCCGGGCGAGGTGCATCTGCCCGGGGTGTTCGTGCAGCGGGTGGTGGTCACGGGGCCGGTGGACAAGCCGATCGAGAGGATGACGACCCGTGTGGACCAGGGCTGAGATGGCCGCGAGGGCGGCGCGGGAGCTGCCCGACGGCTCGTACGTCAACCTGGGTGTGGGGCTGCCGACGCTGATCCCCGGGCATCTCGGGGGACGCGATGTCGTGATCCACTCGGAGAACGGGATCCTGGGGGTCGGGCCGTACCCGGTGGCCGGTGAGGTGGACCCGGAGCTGATCAACGCGGGCAAGGAGACGGTCACGGTGACGGCGGGGGCGTCGTACTTCGACTCGGCGCTGTCGTTCGCCATGATCAGGGGCGGGCACATCGACGTGGCGGTGCTGGGGGCGATGCAGGTGTCGGTGCGCGGCGACCTGGCGAACTGGGCGGTGCCCGGCAGCCTCGTCAAGGGCATGGGCGGGGCGATGGACCTGGTGCACGGAGCGCGGCGGGTGCTCGTGCTGATGGAGCACCTGACGAAGGACGGACGGCCGAAGCTGGTGGAGGAGTGCACGCTGCCGCTGACCGGGCGCGCGTGCGTGGACCGCGTGATCACCGACCTGGGCGTGTTCGACATCACGCGGGAGGGGCTGACGCTGGTGGAGGCGGCTCCGGGAGTCTCGGCGGCGCACCTCCGCGCCCGCACCGCCGCTTTCACCTGACCGACCACATCTCACCACCCTGTCGCAGACTGACCGGCCGCGTCGTCGCCCCCTTCGGGGGCTCACCGTCCCTTCTCCGCTATTACGGCAGGCCGCCCCACCGCCTCCCGCCGCCGCGCCCGCCCTCCGCGCCGCCACGCCACTCGGGCGCGCCACTCCTCGCCGTGACGACGCTCCGTCATAGGCGTTCACCGTGTCGGCAGGCTCGCCGACGGCGTCCCGGTGGGCTGGTGGTCGCCGTGTCCGAGCGCTGGTGGCGACTACGGTTGACCTCGATTTATTCGTTGACGCGAATATTCGTCATAGAGCATACTTCTTCTCATGGAAGCACTCCTCGCCGCGCTGGCCGATCCGGCCCGATGGCGGCTCGTGAGCCTGCTGGCCGAGCGACCTCGGCCGGTCGGCGTACTCGCGTCGCTCGCCGAGGCGCGCCAGCCGCAGACGACCAAACACCTGCAGACGCTCGAACGCGCGGGCATCGTCACCTCCCACCGCACCGGGCAGCGCCGCGTCTACGCCCTCCAGTCCGGTCCGTTGCGCGACCTGGCGGCCGTCCTCGGCCGGCTCGCCGACACCGCCGACCAGGCCGGTGGCCCGCGTGAGACCTTCGACCGCTACGGCGTCAGCGTCGAGACCGAACGGCTCGCCGCGGAGCGGGCGGGGTGGGCGGACGGTCGTTCGTTCACCTTCTCCCGGTCGCTGGCGGCCCGGCCCGAGCTGGTGTGGCGTCATCTGACCGAGGCCGAACTGCTCGCCAGGTGGTGGTCGCCCGACGACCTTCGCGTCTCCGAGCTGGTCTTCGAGGCTCGGCCGGGTGGGCGGATCGTCCACGAGTACCGCGATGTCGAGGACGTGAACGACTCGGATCCGGTCGCCGGGCGGGCCGAGGGGGTCGTCGACGACGTACGGGCCGGGGAACGCCTGGCGTACCGGCTGTCGCCGCTGCTTCCCGGCGGCGCTCTCGCCTTCACCGCCCACGTCGACTACGACCTCCGGCCCACCGACACGGGCACCGACCTCGACGTCCGGTTCCGGGTCACGGACAGCACCGTGGACTCGGCGGACTTCGTCGCGGGCATCGAGATCGGCTTCGGCCAGAGCCTCGACAAGCTCACGGAGACCCTCCGCACGACACCGATTCAAGGAGCATGAAATGACCGACTCGACCGTCCGCAGGGTGACCGCGAACCTGAGCCTGACCATCGACGGGCGCTACAGCGGCCCCGGCGGCCCTGGAGACTTCGCGGCCTTCGCGCCCTACGTGACCAGCGAGGTCGCGCGGAACCACATGTCCCAGGTCTGGGAGGGGGCGACGACGGCGGTTCTCAGCCGCGTCAACGCCGAGGGATTCATGGGCTACTGGGCGCCGCTCGCCGACTCCCCGGACGCCGACCCGCGTGACCGCGGCTACGCGAAGTGGCTGGTGGACACCGAGAAGGTGGTCTTCTCGACCACGCTGACCGAAGCCCCGTGGGAGCGTACCCGCGTGGTGAGCGCCCCCGCCGAGGAGGTCGTCGCCGACCTCAAGGCCACAGGTACGGGCGACATCCTCGTCAACAGCAGCGCCGGCGTCATCAAGCCGCTCCTCAGGGCCGACCTGATCGACCGCCTGTACCTCATGATCTTCCCGGAGATCGCCGGCGGCGGGCGGCGGCTGTTCGAAGACGGCCTCCCGGCCACGAAGTGGGCGCTCACTCACCAGGAGGCCGGCAGCATGGGCGAACTGGCCATGATCTACGACCGCACCCGCTGAACCCCGCACGTGGTGGCCGAGGCGGGGCTGTGCGGGAGAGTCAGGCGAAGAAGGAGTGGCAGTGGTGGGCCAGGAACGACGCCAGCCCCGCCGCCGCCACCGCCGCCACCGCCGCCGCGAGCAGCGCCGCCACCGCCGCCAGCCCCGTCAGGCGCTCGCGCCGCGCCAGCGGCTCGTGCGGGGTGAGCATCCGCCGTACCCGCGCCAGCGCCGTCTCACCGCCCGCGCCCAGCGCGAACCCCGGCACCCGGCCGGTCGCCAGCCCCACCAGCGC
>NZ_BAAAHQ010000048.1:14510-55113 GCF_039525605.1 Nonomuraea longicatena
ACTGCACGCCGTTCATCTGCGGCATCCGGTAGTCGGCCAGGATGGCCGCCACGTCGTCGCCCCGCAGCTCCACCAGCCGCGCCAGCTCCTGCCGGGCCCGCACGAACAGCGGCACCGGCGGGAAGGCCCGCAGCAGCACGTCGGAGGCGGACAGCACCAGGTCGTGCCGTCCGCGCAGGTGCGCCCGCTCGTGCGCGAGCACCGCCGCCACCTGCTCGGCGCTGAGCGACTCCAGCGCCGCCGTGGTGATGACGGTCTGCGCGTGGCGCCCCGGCAGGCAGTAGGCGACCCGCTCGGTGTAGTCGATCACGACCGCGCCCAGGTCGCCGTCGTGCCTGCCGAGCAGCGTGAGCATCTCGGCGTGGTGGTGGCGCTCGCGCCGGGTACGCAACAGCACCCGCGCGCCCGACCAGAGCAACCGCCCGGCGATCAGCGCCGTCGCGGCCAGCCCCGCCCTGACCCAGGCCAGCGACAGGTCGGGCCACTCGGTGCACGCCTCGAAGAAGCGGGCCAGGCCGTGGCCGATCAGGTCGGTCGGCACGGCCAGCGACACCGCGGCGAGCAGCGCCGCCGCCACGACGGAGAAGCTCGCCGCCTGCCACAGGCCGATCGCCAGGCGCGGCGCCCGTGATGTCCACGCCGCCCGGAGGAGGACGCGCGGCAGCCACACCGCGGCGGCCACGGAGTACAGGGCGAGCACCGCCGCGACGGTCACGGGCGCGCCGCCGGGGCGGACGGACGGGTCATTCCTTGCGGCCCCTCGGCGGGAAGACCTGCAGCGCCGCCTCCAGCGCGCTGGCCTCCTCCGGGCTCAGCCGTTCGAGGAAGTGGACCAGGGTCGCCGCCTGGTTGCCGCTCGCGGCCAGGGAGTCGCGCATGAGCTCGGCCGTGTACGCCTCCTTGGAGGCGGTCGGCTCGTACACGTAGGCCCGGCCGACGGGTTTGCGCTTGAGCAGGCCCTTGGTGTGGAGTTTGTCCATCACGGTCATCACCGTCGTGTAGGCGATGTCCCGCTCTTTACGGAGATCTTCGAGGACCTCGCGCACCGAGGCTGGCTTGTGGTACGCCCACATCCGGTCCATGATCGTGGACTCGAGCTCTCCCAGGCCGCGCTTCATGGCGTTCATCGTAGCGAGTCAGTGCGGCACCACTCCTGCTGCCAGAACCCTGCGATAGTTGGCGATCCGGTCGGCGACGCTGTCCAGGCAGCAGCTCGAACACTTGGTCGCCTCTGCCGAGGTGTAATACAGGCAGCAGGTGCGCCGCAGGTAGAACAGTCCCTCGCGCTCGCCCTCCTGCAGCCGCACGACCTCGCCGAGCGGGTCCAGCACCGGCGCCGCCGCCAGGAACCGCTCGTAGGAGGCGTGCAACTGCCCGACGTCGCCGCCGAGGCGGCTGGCGATGCAGAACGCGGCCGCGCACCCGTGGGCCACACCGCCGTTGAGCTGGCGCATCCCGGCCTTGGTCCGCTCCCGCATCGAGGCGGCCAGCGGCAGCAGGTGCTCGTCCAGCACCCAGGACACGAGCGTGTCCAGCGAGCCCGGCCGCACGTCCGCCCGGCGCAGCCCGACCGCCTCGAAGCCGTGGTGCGGCGACAGCTTCACCACCACGTTGTGCGGCCGCATGTCCACGAGGACGTCGTCCAGCGCCCACGCCAGCAGCGCGGCGGCCGTGACCGTGCCCGAGTACACGGCCATGACGGTGAGGGCGGTGGCGTGTTCCGACACCTGGCCGCTGGCCACGCGCTCGGCCTCCAGAACCTGGCCGAGCTCGTCGGATCCGGGGTCGAGCAGCCGGTCGCAGGCCAGCCAGCCCTCCCCGGCGGGCTCGGTGTCGAGCCGGTACCTGTCGCCGAAGGACTCCAGACGGGAGAACACGTCCGTCACGGTGGGGACTCCTGTTCGTTCAGAGGTTGAGGAGTTCGCGGGTGTACGGGTGGGCGGGCTCGCGCGCCAGGTCGGCGGTCGCGCCCTGCTCGACGACCTCGCCGCCGCGCAGCACCACGATGCGGTCGCACGACTGGACGGCCTCGCCCAGGTCGTGCGTGACGAAGACGACGGCCAGACCGCGTTCGGTGGCCAGCGCGCGCAGCGTGGTGGCGATCCCGGCCCGGGTCGAGACGTCGAGCATCGAGGTGGACTCGTCCGCGATGAGCAGCACCGGGTCGTTCACCAGCGCGCGGGCGATCGACACCCGCTGCCGCTGCCCGCCGGACAACTGGCCGGGGTAGCGGCGCAGGAACTCCGTGTCGCACGGCAGCCCGGCCGCCTCCAGGGCCGACAGCACGCGCCGCTCGCGGTCGCCGGCCTTGGCGAGCACCAGCGGCTCGCCCACCAGCGCGCCCACGCGCATGCCCGGGTGCAGCGAGTCGTACGGGTCCTGGTGCACGAAGCCGACGCGCTGCTGGATGCGCCGCAGCGCCCGGCCCTTGCGGGCGGTCAGCTCCTCGCCGCCGATCACGACCCGGCCCGCCGTCGGCTTGATCAGCCCGAGCGTGATGCGGGCCAGCGTGGACTTGCCGGAACCGCTCTCGCCGACCAGGCCGACGATCTCGCCGGTGCAGACCTCCAGGTCCACGCCCTTGAGCGCCTCGACGCCGCGCCGCTCGTACACGTGGCGGATCCCGGTCAGCCGGGCCGCCGTCTCGCCGCACGGCACCGTGGCGCGCGGCACCAGCGGGTAGGCGCCCTCGCCCGGGTTGTGGCAGGCCAGGCCGTCCACCAGGGGCGGCTGCTCGCTGCGGCAGATCTCCAGTGCGCGCGGGCAGCGCGGCGCGAACCGGCAGCCGTCCGGGGCCTGGCCGAGCGCGGGGGCCGCGCCGGGCACGCTGCCCCACGGCACCTCCCGGTCGGTCGCCGGGGTCGCCGTGAGCAGCCCCAGCGTGTACGGGTGCCGCGCCGGCGCGCCCTTCTGCCGCACCTCCGCCAGCCGTCCCGCGTACATGACCGCGACCCGGTCGGCGTACGGGGCGATGGCGGCCAGGTCGTGCGAGACGACGAGCAGGCCGATGCCGAGCGACGACAGCAGGGTCAGCACCTGCCGCTGGATGATGGCGTCGAGCCCGGTCGTGGGCTCGTCGGCGACGAGCAGGTCGGGCTCCCCGGCCAGGGCGAGCGCGATGGCGACCCGCTGCCGCTGCCCGCCGGACATCTCGTGCGGGTAGCAGCCGAGGTGCTCGGTCTTGAGCCCGACCCGGTCGAGCAGGTCGGCGGGGGCGGCGGTGCCGCCGTGCAGCGCCAGCATCTCCTCAAGCTGCCTGCGCACCTTGTGCACGGGGCTGAGCCCGGTCATGGCGCCCTGGGGCACGATCGCCACCCGGCGCCCGCGCACCCCGGCCCAGTCGGTACGCCGGGCGAGGTCGTCGTCGCCGAGCAGCGCGGAACCGCTCACCTGCGCGCCGGGCGGCAGCAGCCCGAGCAGCGCGCGGGCCAGCGACGTCTTGCCGCAACCGCTCTCGCCGACGAGGGCGACGACCTCGCGCTCGCCGATCTCCAGGCTGACCCGGTCGACGGCGGCGTGGCCGTGGTAGCTGACGGACAACTCGTTGATGGTGAGAGTCACGCCTTCACCTCCTTCAGCGCCGGGTTGAGCCGGTCTTCGACGGAGACGCCGATCAGCGCCAGCGACAGCACCGTCAGCGTGATCGCGAGGCCGGGCGGCAGCGCCCACCACAGCCACGCCTCGGAGAGGAACACCCCGTTGACCTGCACCCAGTACAGGGTGGTGCCCCAGCTCGGCGAGGTGGGGTCGCCCAGGCCGAGGAACGACAGGGTGGCGTCGTAGATGATCACCCGCATCGCGGACCTGACGAACACCGGGATCAGCAGCGGCCCGATCAGGTAGGAGCCGTGCCGCAGCAGCAGCCACCAGCGCGGCGCCCCCATGGCGCGGGCCACCTCCAGGTGCCCGCGCGCCCAGGCGGTCATGACGCCCGAGCGCAGCACGCGGGCGGGGACCGGCCACATGAGGATCGCGAGGATCGCCACCCTGATGCCGAAGGACTGCCCGAGGAAGGCGGCGGCCAGGATGAACAGGATGAGTTCCGGCAGGATGAGCATGACGTCGATCGAGCGCATGATCAGCCGCGACAGCCAGGGCGGGCCGATGCCCGCCATCCCGCCGATGACGGCCGCGAGCAGCGTGACGAGGGTCGCCACGATGAACCCGATGGCCAGTGAGGTCCCGGCGCCGATGAGAAGCTGGTCGAGCAGGCTGCGGCCGAGGTCGTCGGCGCCGAGCGGCACCCCGGGCCCGGGCGGCGCGTACGGCTCGGCGACCCGCGCCTTGCCGCCGTCCTCGGGAAGGAGCACTCCGTAGATCGCGGCGGCGACGATGAGGGCGAGGACGACGGCCCCGATCGTGCCCTGCCGTCCGAGGGCCTTCATCGTCTGGCCCTGGGGTCGATCAGCGGGTAGGTGGCGTCGGCGATCGCGTTCATCACGACCACCATCAGCATCAGCACCAGAAACGCCCCCTGGAGTAGCGGGTAGTCGCGGGCGGTGATCGCGTTGAACGTGAGCCGGCCGAGCCCGGGGTAGGCGAAGACGGTCTCGATCACGATGGATCCGGCGGCGAGGAAGCCGATCTCCATGAGCACGATCGTGTGGACGGGCAGCAGCGCGGGACGCAAAGCGTGCCTGCGCACGATCTGCCCGTCCGGGACGCCGCGGGCGTGCGCGTGCTGCACCGGCTCGCTGGTGAGCACGGTCAGCATGGACGAGCGGGTGTAGAGGAAGAAGTAGCCGAGCCCGGTGACCACCATGGTGGTCACCGGCAGGACCATCTGCTGCACGGTGCCGGCGCCGAAGGTCGGCAGCCACTGGAGCTGCACGCCGAACAGCACGATGAGCAGCATGCCGAGCCAGAAGGAGGGCATGGAGTCGAGCACGATCGCGGTGCCGAGCAGTCCGGCGCCCTTGCCCTTGCGCCGCCGCAGCGCGCCGAGCACGCCGAGCATGACACCGAGGACGGCGGTGACGACGATGCTGGTGCCGACCAGCATCAGCGTCCAGGGCAGCGCCTCGCCGATGGCCTCGGCGACCGGGCGGCCGTCGGCCAGGGAGGTACCGAGGTCGAGGGTGAAGACGCCCTTGAGGTAGGTGAGCAGTTGTTCGTGCAGCGGCTGGCCGAAGCCGTAGAGCTGGGCGAGCTGCGCGCGCTCGTCGTCGGTGAGCCGGGACAGGGCTTCCGGGCTGCCGATGAGCTTCATCGGCCCGCCGGGCAGCGCGCGGGGGAGCAGGAAGTTGAGCAGCAGCGCGATCACGAGGACCGCGCCGTACTCAAGGAGACGCGACTTCATCCGACGAACGAGCCCTTGTGGAGGATGCCGAGGCCGTTCTGCCAGACCCAGCCGCTGTAGGTGTCCTTGCGGTAGGCGTAGGCGCCGTTGCGGTAGTAGAGGGTGACGAACGGCATCTGCTCGGCCACCTGCTTCTGGAGCTTGCCGGTGGCGACGGCCCGCTCCTCCATCGTGGTGGTGGCCTTGAGCTCGGCGATCGTCTTGTCGACGGCCGCGTTCTCGAAGCCGCCGATGTTGAGGGTGCCGTCCTCCGGGTCGGAGGCGAACAGTCGGACGATGTCCGAGCTGGTCTGCATGATCGGCGCCGACCAGCCCCACATGGTCAGGTCGTAGTTGCGGCCCTTCTTGACGTCGTACTCGGGCCAGACCTTGGCGTCGAGCGAGTCCGGGTCGAGCGAGCTGATCTTGACGGCGACGCCGACGTTCTTGAGCATGTCGCGGATCAGCTCGGCGCTGCGCAGCCGGTCGGTCGAGGTGCTCTGGACGAGCAGTTCGTAGCTCATCGGCTTGCCGTCGAGGACGCGGACGCCGTCGGGGCCGGGCTTGGCGCCGAGCGCGTCGAGTTCGCTCTTGGCGGCGGCGACGTCGAACACCGGCGGCTGCGGGGCGCCCTTGACGGGCGCCTGCGGGTGCACGAAGCCGGGGTCGCCGACCGTGCCCTGGCCGAGCAGGGCGGTCTTGACCAGGTCCTGGACGTCGATGGCCTTGGCGATCGCGCGCCTGACCTCGGCCTTGTCGAAGGGCGCCCGGGTGGTGTTGAACTGCAGCATCGTGGAGGCGAACTCGGTGCCCTCGGCGATGGCGAGGTTCGGCTGCTGCTTGAGGGCGTTGCTCTGCTGCGGCGGAACGTTCCGAACCGACAGCGAGACCTCGCCGGTGCGCAGCGCGGCGAACTGGGTGGTCTCCTGCGGGATGACGTTCACCTTGATGGTGTCGACCTTGGGCTTGCCCCCGAAGTAGCCGGAGTTGGCGGTGAAGGTGTAGCCGCGTTCCTTCTCGTAGCCGGTCAGTTTGAAGGGCCCGGTGCCGACGGCCTTGTCGACGCCGGCCTCGTTGACCTTGGTCACCGACTCCCACAGGTGCTTGGGCAGCATCGACAGGTCGGTGAGCACGCGCATGGGGAACTCGGGGTCGGGGGAATCGAGGGTGATCGTCAGGGTGTCGCCGTCGGCGGTGACGCTTTCGACCGAGCGCACGTCGATGCTGGAGTCGCCGGACATGTTCTTCTTGAAGAACTCCACGCTGAACACCGCGTCGGCGGCGGTGAACGGCTTGCCGTCCTGCCAGGTGACGCCGGTGCGGAGGGGGAGTCTGAAGACCTTGTTGTCGGTGGTCTCCAGGGCGGTGGCGAGCAGGGGCTCGGCCTTGTCGCCCTTCTGGATCAGCAGCGTGTCGAAGACGAGCTTGACCAGATTGTCACCGGGGTACCCGGACTCGTTGGTGAAGGGGGTGAGCGTACCCTCGTCAGAGGAGACGGCGATGGTCACGGTCTTGGCCTGCTGGGCGCCCGGCGTCTGGGCCGCAGGGGTGCCACCACACGCGGCCAGCGCGATCACCAGGCCCAACGCCGTCGCTGTTCGCATGGACATAAAACCTCCGGGGGGTATGCGAGGTTGGTGGTGGCACTCTAGCCGTGAATTCCGATGATGAGTAGTAGCTAGCGGCTGACTCCGTCGGCGGCCGGTCCGAGAAGGCGCAGATCCCGGCGGGTCGGCAGGCTCTCCCAGTCGCCCTGGGAGGTCACCGCGAAGGCTCCGGCGGCGCAGGCGGTGCGCAAGCGGGCCTCGGCGTCGGCGCCCGCGAGCCAGTCGGCCAGCCACCCGGCCGCGAACGCGTCCCCGGCGCCCACGGGGTCCACCTCCGTCACCCGGTACGGCTCGGCGTGCCGTACCACCCCGTCGGACAACTCCATCGCCCCCCGTGCGCCGAACTTCAGCAGCACGTGCCGCACCCCGAGCGCCCGCGCCAGCTCGACCGGCTCCGCGAGGTCGGCGATCAGGCGGGCCTCGGCCTCGGTCGCGAACACCACGTCCACGTCCGCGACGACCGAGCGCAGCCACGCGCCCGCCTCCTGCGGCGTCCAGAGCGCCTTGCGGTAGTTCACGTCGAGCGAGACCAGCGCCCCGGCCGCGCGGGCCACGTCGATGGCATGCCGTACGGTCGCCCGCGCCGACTCCGACAGCGCGGGCGTGATCGCCGAGACGTGCAGCACCCGCGCCGCGCCGATCAGGTCGGTGTCCAGGTCGCCGGGCGACAGGCGGGAGCCCGCGCTGTCCCTGCGGTAGTAGCGCACGTCGACGCGGTCGGCGGTGCGCCTGCCCTTGATCATCAGTCCGGTGGGCACGTCGGGGTCGGTGACGGCGCGGACCTCGACCCGCTCGGCCCGCAGCGTGGAGGTGATCAGCTCGCCGAACTCGTCCTCGCCCACCCGGCCCATCCAGGCCGAGGAGTGGCCGAGGCGGCGCACGCCGATGGCCACGTTCGACTCCGCGCCGCCGAGCCCGAGGTCGAAGTCGCGGGCGAAGCGCAGCGGCCCTGTCCGCCTGGCGGCGAACAGGGCCATCGTCTCGCCGAAGGTCACCAGCTCTGTCATCGTGTCGAACCCAGCTTTCTCGATATGCGGGCGGCCGCCTCGGCCACCATCGGCCCGAGGTCCCGCACCCGCGCCGCCGTGATGCGCGAGGTGAGACCGGAGACCGAGATGGCGGCGGAGACCGTGTTGGCGTGGTTGAACAGGGGGGCGGCGACGCAGCGCACCTCGGGCTCGTTCTCGCGGTCGTCCACGGCGTACCCGCGCTGCCTGATCTTGGCGAGGTCGCGGCGCAGGCCGTCGGGGTCGGTGATCGTGTACTTGGTGCGGGCCGGCAGTTCCTCCGGCAGGGCCTCGTCGGGCTGCCAGGCGAGGATCGCCTTGCCGACGGCCGTGCAGTGCAGCGGGCCCCGGCTGCCGATGCGGGAGGCCATGCGGACGGTGGCCTGGTTCTCGACCTTGTCGATGTAGACGACGTGCGGCGGGTCGTAGACGACGAGGTGTACGGTCTCGCCCGCGGCGGCGAGCAGTTGGCGGGCCTCGTCGGAGGCGACCGCGCGCAGGTCGAGCGAGGCGAGGTAGCTCTGGCCGAGCGCCAGTGTGCCGTGGCCGAGCCGGTAGGCGCCGGTCCTGCGGCAGCGTTCCAGCAGCCTGCTCTCCACGAGCGGGGTGGCCAGGCGCAGCACGGTGCTCTTGGTGAGGTCGAGGGCGTCGGACAACTGGGTGAGGGTCAGCCCGCCTCCGGGGTGGGCGTGGTCGCGGACGTACTCCAGCACCGCCAGGGCGCGCCGGAGCGAGGCGGACTGATTGCGTTCGGGCACCCTGCCAAAAATACGGCGCATGTCGTTCGGTGTCATTTCTGCGGCACGGCGTTGTGCATTGCACAACAAGTCATGACAGGTCTTCACGACCGCCGGTCGGCTTCCTAGTGTCTGCGCAGGAGGTAATAGTGAAGGTTGTTTACTGTGCTGTGGCTCTGCTAGCGCTCGCGGCATGCGCGCCCTCCACCGCCCCCGCCTCCGGCGGCGGCGACGAGAAGACCGGCACGCTGCGGGTTTGGCTCTACGACGAGCCCAACCGCGCTCCCAAGGACAAGGTGGTCGCCGAGGCGATCAAGGAGTTCACCGCGTCACGACCCGACGTCAAGGTCGAGGTCACCCACGTCCCCACCACCCCCGCCCGCCACGAGAAGTTCAAGGGCGCCTTCAACGACCCGGCCAGCGCCCCCGACGTGGCCGAGTTCGGCAACACCGACCTCGCCGAGTACGCCGCCGCGGGTGGCTTCGCCGAGATCGACCTGACCGGCCTCGACGTGAGCCCGGAGCAGGTCGAGTCGGTCACCGTCGACGGCAAGACGTACGGCCTGCCGTGGTTCATCGGCGTCCGCGCCCTGTACTACCGCACCGACGTCTTCGAGGAACTCGGCCTCAAGCCGCCGACCTCGATCGGCGAGCTCACCGAGACCGCCCGCACGATCCGCAAGAAGAAGCCCGACCTGTACGGCATCGCCGTCGGCGGCGAGTACACCTACGGCTCCCTGCCGTTCCTGTGGAGCGGCGGCGGCGAGATCACCAGCCTCGACAGCCCCGGCTCGCGCAAGGGCGTCAAGGCGTACACGGACCTGATGACGGACGAGATCTGCCCGCCGCAGGCGTGCGCGTCGCTGACCGGCGGCAAGACCGTCGAGCTGTTCGCCAGCGGCAAGGCCGCCATGGGCATCCTCGGCAACTTCAGCCGCTCGGCCGTCGAGGCGGGCGCGGCGGCGGGCAAGTGGGCCGTCGTCCCGGTGCCCGGCTTCGACAAGGGCTCGTACGCGCCGGTGTTCGCCGGAGGCAACAACCTCGGCGTCATGAAGAGCGCCAAGCACCGTACCCTCGCCCTGGAGTTCGTCAAGCTTCTCGGCGGCAAGGCGTACCAGGCCAAGATGTACGACGCGATGGGCAACATTCCGACGCTCACCGCCGCCAGGGAGGAACTGGCCGCCAAGGACGCCTTCGTCCGGCCCTTCCTCGACGGCGTCGCCAAGGGCACCAAGTTCGTGCCCCTCGACCCTGCCTGGGTGAAGATCGACAACGGCAAGGTCATCCCGACCATGTTGCAGAAGGTCGCCACCAAGAAGGCCACGGTGGAGGAGGCGACCACAGAGGCCGCCGCCGCCGTGAAGACCGCCTTCGGCCAGTGACGCGTTCCAAGGGCGTCAAGCGCACGCTGCGGCCGTGGGTGTACCTGCTGCCCACGGCCGCGGTGCTCATCCCGCTGCTCGCCTACCCGTTGTACATGCTCGGCCTGCTGTCGCTGTTCGACTACCGGCAGGAGCAGGTCAGCGGCGGCGAGCCCACCACCTTCCTGGGGCTCGGCAACTACACGAGGTTGCTGTCGGACGGCCGGTTCTGGGAGGTGCTCGTCCAGACGGTCGGTTTCGCCGCCGCGCTCGTGGCGGGCACCCTGTTCGTGGGGGCGGCGCTGGCCATCGTCATGGACCGGGCCGCGCCGTGGGCGCGGACGGCGCTGGCGCTCGCGGCCCTGGCCGCGTGGGCCGCGCCCGCCATGACCGGCTCGACGGTCTGGATGTTCCTGTTCGACGCCGATCTCGGCCTGGTCAACCAGGTGCTCGGGATCGACGGCTACAACTGGTTCTACGACAGGTGGGTCACCTTCGGCGTCGTCGGCGCGACGGTCGTGTGGCACTCCTTCCCGTTCGTCATGGTCACGTTGTACGCGGGGATGCGCGCCATCCCGGACGAGGTCCTGGAGGCGGCGTCGCTCGACGGCGCCTCGCCCGTGCGCGCCTTCCGGCTGATCGTGCTGCCCATGCTCCGGCCGCTGGTCACGATCGTGGTCATCCAGTCGATCATCTGGAACTTCAAGATCTTCACCCAGATCTACATCATGACCGCCGGCGGGGGGATCGCCGGGCAGAACACCGTCCTGAACGTGTACGCCTTCCAGACCGCGTTCGGCTCCTCCGAATACGGGCTCGGCGCCGCCATCGGCGTGGTGATGACGCTGATCCTGCTCGTCGTCACGCTCGTCTACATCAGGGCGTTGTACCGGAGTGGGGAGAAGCTGTGAGACGCCTGGCCAACATCCTCGCCGTCGCCGCGGCGCTGGTGACCGCCTTCCCGATCTACTGGATGGTGCTGTCGGCGATCAAACCGGCCGGTGAGATCCAGTCGCTGGACGTCAGCCTCTGGACGGCCAACCCCACCCTCGACCACTTCGTCCGGGTCATCACCGGGGAGGGCTTCGGCCGCTACTTCCTCAACAGCGCGATGATCACGCTGGCGGTGGTGGTGCTGTCGGCGGGAGTGAGCTTCCTGGCGGCCGTGGCGCTGACCCGCTTCAAGTTCCGGTTCAGGACGACCGTGCTGATCATGTTCCTCGTGGCGCAGATGGTGCCGGTCGAGGCGCTGACGATCCCGCTGTTCTTCGTCGTCAGGGACATGGGGATGCTCAACACGCTCTGGGCGCTGGTGGCGGTGCAACTGGCGTTCACGCTGCCGTTCTCGATCTGGATGATGCGCGGGTTCGTCGCCGCGGTGCCGGAGGCGCTGGAGGAGGCGGCGATGATCGACGGCGCGAGCCGGTTCACGGTGCTGTGGCGGATCCTGTTCCCGCTGGTGGCGCCGGGGCTGGTGGCCAGCAGCGTGTTCGCGTTCATCGTGGCGTGGAACGACTTCGTGTTCGCGCGCACGTTCATCATCTCGGCGAAGGACAACCAGACGCTGCCGGCGGCGCTGCTGGTCTTCTTCAAACCGGACGAGAACGACTGGGGCGGCATCATGGCCGCGTCCACGCTGATGACGATCCCGGTCCTGATCTTCTTCGTCGCGGTCCAGCGGCGGCTGATCTCGGGTCTCGGCGGCGCCGTCAAACACTGAATCTCCGTTACGGCCGGCCTGGCCGGCGCCTCCCGCCGTCCTCGCCGACGGCCTCCAGGGCGCTACCCCTCTGACCGCTCCCCACCGTGACGACGCCCTGTTACGCCCTCGGGCGGCTTAGAAGGCGTCGTCTCGGCGGGGACGGGGTGCGGTGGGTGGCGCCCTGGAGGCCCTTGGCGCGGGGCGGTGGGAGGGGGTGGGCGGGGCTGGCCGTAACGGAGGGCGGAGCAGAGGGGGCGGGATCGGCGGGAGAGTGATGTGACTACAGTTGCCCCCATGGTGGGGCATATCGTGATGATCGGGCTCATGGGGTCCGGGAAGAGCACCGTCGGGCGGCTGCTGGCCGAGCGGCTCGGCGTGGAGTTCAGCGACAGCGACGCCTACCTTCAGGCCGTCCACGGCCTGAGCGCCCGTGAGATCGCCGCCCGGGACGGCGCCGATGTGCTGCACGAGCACGAGGCCGAGCACGTGCTCGCCGGGCTGTCCGGCCCGCCGCAGGTCATCGCCGCCGCCGCCAGCACCGTCGAGGACCCCCGCGTCCGCGACGCCCTGCGCCGGGCGTTCACGGTCTGGGTGGACGCCCCCGACGACGTCCTGGCCCGGCGCATGCGCTCCGGCGACCACCGGCCGGACTTCGCCCCCGCCGCCATGCGCGCCCGCCGCGAGCCCCACTTCCGCGAGGTCGCCACTCTCCGCCTGGACGTCTCCACCGCCAGCCCGGAGGAAAGCGTCGAAAGCGTTTGCGAGGCTCTGTAGGTTGAGTGCCATGTTCGCTGTCAAACCCACCCTCGTCGGCGAGCGCGTCACACTGCGCCCGGTCGGCCCGGACGACCTCGACGGCCTGGTCGAACTCGTCGAGGACGAGGAGGGCGCCCGCCTGACGGGCTCGCACGCCTCCGGCTGGTCCCGCGAGGCGCTGCGGGAGTGGTACTCCACACGCGGTGCCGTCGAGGACCGCCTCGACCTGGCCGTCGTCGCCGACGGCGAGTACGTCGGCGAGGTCGTCCTCAACAAGCTCGACACCGATAACCTCTCCTGCAACCTGCGGATCGCCCTGGTCGGCCCGAGGGCGTTCGGCCGGGGTTACGGCACCGAGGCGTTGCGGCTGACCGTCGATCACGCCTTCCGATCGACTACGCTGCACCGGATCGGCTTGGAGGTGTACAACTTCAACGAGCGGGCCAGACATGTCTACAAGAAGGTCGGCTTCGTCGAGGAGGGGGTTCTCCGTGACGCTCTGCTCTGGGAGGGCCAGTGGTACGACGCGGTCGTGATGTCGGTCCTGCGCCCCGACTGGAAACCCCTGCCATAATGATCATGACGCACGGGTCCCTCGAGGCGCGCGAGGGACCTGTGGCGTTCGTTTTCCACAACCATTTCGGGTTTGTGCGCATCTAAGGGGCAGTGACGATGCGCTTGGTGCCTGGCGACCCCGAACGCCTCGGCGGTTACTGGATGGCCGGACGGCTCGGTGCGGGCGGTCAGGGTGTGGTCTACGACGCCTACGACGAGCACGGCCGCCGCTTCGCCGTCAAGGTGCTGCACGGCGGCGTCAGCGAGCAACTCGCCAAGGAGGCGAAGGCCGCCCGCCGCGCCGCCTCCTTCTGCACGGCCCGGGTCGTCGAGGTCGTCCTCGACGCCGAACGCCCCTACATCGTCAGCGAGTTCGTCGAGGGCCCCAACCTGCGCGAGGCCGTCGAACGCGACGGGCCCTACACCGGCGACGGCCTGCGCAGACTCGCCGTGGCGCTGGCCACCGCGCTGGCGGCGGTCCACGGCGCGGGCGTCGTCCACCGCGACCTGAAGCCGGAGAACGTCCTGCTCGGCCCCGACGGCCCGCGCGTCATCGACTTCGGCGTGGCCCGCACCGTCGACACCTCCAGCACCGGCTTCGTCGGGGGCACCCCGACGTACATGGCGCCGGAGGTCTTCACCGGCGCGAGCGCCGGCGCGCCCGCCGACGTCTTCGCCTGGGGCGGCGTGGTGCTGTACGCGGCCACGGGGGCCGACCCGTTCCAGGCCGAGAGCCTGGGCGCCGTCATGCACCGCGTCCTCACCGTCGACCCCGACCTGGACGCCCTCGACGAGCCCATGCGCGAACTGGTCGGCAGCGCCCTCGCCAAGTCCCCCGACGGCCGCCCCGCCGCCCGCGACCTGCTGCTCGCCCTGCTCGGCAGCGCCGAACCCGAGGCCGGCGCCGAACTCGCCGCCGTGATCCGGCCGCCGAGCGGCATGTCCGGCGCGCGGCCGCTCGGCGAGGTGGCCGAGGAGGTCTACGCCGCGCTCACCCCGCAGCAGCAGCAGGCGGTCCCCGGCATCCTGCTGCGGATGCTCGACGGCGAGGGCATGCGCCGCATCCCCCAGGCGGAGGCCGACAACCAGGACGTGCTGGCCCGGCTGGCCGACGCGGGACTGGTCGTGCGGCGCAGCATCCGGGTACGACCCGAGGACACCGAGACCGGCCGCCTGGTCGCGGTCTCCGACGACCAGGTCGCCCCCGCCAGCACCGCACTCTTCCACGCCTGGCCCCGGTTGCGCGCCTGGGTCGCCGACGACCGCGACGGCCTCGCCGTCCACGCCGAACTGCGCGCCGCCGCCCTCCGCTGGTCGGCGGGCCGCCGCAGACCCGGTGACCTCTACAGCGGCGGTGCCCTCGACACCGCGCTCGGCTGGGCCGCCACGACCCGCCGCCACCTCGACCTGAACGAGCTGGAGCGCGAGTTCCTCGACCGCAGCGTCGCCCTCGCCAGGCGCCGGGTCCGCATCAGAGGCGTCGCGCTGGCCGGGCTCGCCGCGCTGCTGGCCGTCGCGGTCTCCGCCTCGGTCCTCGCCGTACGGCAGAGCCGCGACCTCGGCGACCAGCTCGTCCACGCCAACGCCAGGGCGGTGGCCGCCCGCGCCGAGTCGTTGCGCGCCGCCGACCCGAAGGCCGCCATGCGGCTGAGCGTGGCCGCCTGGTCGCTGTCGCCCGTCTTCGAGGCCCGTACGGCGGTGCAGCGCTCGCTGGCCCAGCCCGAGGTCGCCCGCTTCACCGACCCCGAGGCCGACACGAGCGCCACCTACCAGCTCGCCGACGACGGCAGGAGTTTGCTGAAGCTGTCCGGCGACCGGGTCGTGAGCTGGGACCTGTCCTCCGGCGAGCCCACCAGGCTGCGCGTCACCGACGGCACCGCCCAGTCGGTGAGCCGCGACGGCAGGCGGGCGGCGGTCTCGCAGGGCGGCCGGGTCCGCATGGTCGATCTGGCCTCCGGCCAGCAGCTCGGTTCGGCCCGGCCGACCGGCGACCTGACCATGGTGGAGGCCGACGGGCGGCTGCTGTCCGTCGTCACCCGGACCAAGGTCGAGCTCTACCCGCGCGTCGGCGAGGGGATGCCCTTCGAGGTGGGCGACGGCAGGCTCGACGTCTCGCCGGACGGCCGCTGGGCCGCGCTCGGCCGCACCGACGGCCGGGTCGAGCTGTGGGACCTCGGCGAGCGCACCCTGAAGACCAGCCTGCGGGTGGATCCTCCGGTCACGGAGGACGCGGGGGCGCCCCCCGCCGCCTTCAGCCGCGACGGCGCCACGCTGGCGCTGACCGGCAGCGACGGGGTCACGATCGTCGAGACCGCCACCGGCCGCAAGGACCTGCTGGCCGGCCGCTCCGGTTCCGTCCATCCCGTCGTCTTCAGCCACGACGGCCGCTTCCTGGCCGAGCGCATGGACGCCGAGGACCGGCTGGGCCTGTGGCGGCTGGCCGACCGTACCTTCGCCGGGACGGTGCCCGCCCAGGACGCCGAGGACGTCGCCTTCTCCGGCGACGGCGGCGAGCTGCGCTACCTGACCCGCCGGGCCTCGGTGGTCACGCTCGACATCAGCGCCGTCGTCTCGCTGCCGCCCGACCCGGAGGGCCGCCCCGCCGACCTGTCGGCCTCGGCCCGGCTGTCGCCGGACGGGCGGGTGGCGGCCACCGAGCGCGCGGGCGCGATCGAGCTGACCGACCGGGCGAAGGGCGAGCAACTCGGCCGCATCCGGGGCACGGGCCGGCTGGCGTTCGGCGGCGGGGGCAGCCTGCTGGCGGTCGCGGGCGCCCCGGTCACGATCCACGAGGCGGCCACCGGCAAGCAGGTCGCCTCGCTCGACGTCGGCGTCGAGCACCCCGTCGTACAGTTGTCGCCCGACGGCGCGAGCCTCGCGGTGCAGCGCGGGCAGGCCGTCGAGCTGTGGAGCGTGGCCGAGCGGCGCAGGCTGCGCACGGTCGAGGGCGTCGTCGAGTCCGGCATCGACACCGAACTGGCCTTCAGCCCCGACGGCGCCACCCTGGCGGTCGGTCCCCACCTGGTCGAGACGGCCACCGGGCGGGTCGCCCGCGACCCCGCCGGCCTCGGCAGGCGGCAGTTGCGGGCGGTGTCCTTCAGCCCCGACGGCCGCCGGCTCGCCTACGTCTTCGACGGGGAGGGGCTGCTGATCCTCAAGGACCTGCGGACGGGCGCGGTCCGGCAGCTCACCGTGCCCGCCGGGTCCACGCTGGCCCGCTTCTCGCCGGACGGCGGGGTCCTCGCGGTCGGCGGCGGCGAGGCGGTCGAGCTGTGGCAGAGCGCCGACCTGCGCGAACTGGGCCGCGCCCCGCTCGACGACTACGTCTTCGACCTGGCCTTCAGCCCCGACGGGCGGCGGTTGTTCGGGCTGCAGCCCGGCGGGGCGGTCCAGGAGACTCCGGTCGATCCCGGGCTGATGGCCGCCCAGGTGTGCGCCCGCGCGGGCGGCCCGCTGTCCGAGGCCGAGTGGGCCGAGCTGATCCCCGAGGCGGAGTACCGGCGGAGCTGCTGAACGCGGAAGGTGATGTGCCGCGATCGCCTCTACTGTGGCGGTATGGAGCGTGTTCTCAGTACCAGGGCCCTCAACCGGGCCACGCTGGAGCGGCAGTTGCTGCTGAGCCGTACCGATCTGTCGGTGGTCGAGGTGGTCGAGCACCTGGGCGGCCTCCAGGCGCAGACGCCCCACACCTGGTACACCGGCCTGTGGAACCGCCTGCGGGACTTCGACCCGCATGAGGCGTCGGCGCTGCTGGAGGACCGTACGCTGGTGCGGCTCGCCCTCCAGCGCTCCACCATCCACCTGGTCACCGCCCGTGACGCGCTGGCGATGCGCCCGCTGCTCGACCCCGTGACCGAGCGGATGACCCGCTCCACGTTCGTCAGGCGGCTGGACGGCGTCGACCTCGACGAACTGGCCGAGGTGGGGCGCAAGCTGGCCGAGGAGCGGGCGCTGACCTTCGCCGAACTCGGTGCGGCGCTGGCCGCGCGCTGGCCGGGCAATGACGCGCACGCGCTGTCGCAGGTGGTGCGCTGGCTGGTGCCGCTGGTGCAGGTGCCGCCGCGCGGCCTGTGGGGGCGTGGCGGGCCGGTCGCCCACACCTCGGCGCAGGCGTGGCTGCAGCTCGACGAGCCGCCGATGACGGCGGCCGAACTGGTGCTGCGCTACCTGCGGGCGTTCGGGCCGGCGTCGGTCAAGGACGCGCAGACCTGGTCGGGGCTGACCCGGCTGGCCGAGGTGGTCGAGGGCCTGGACCTGGTCCGCTACCGGGGCGAGGACGGGCGGGTCCTGTACGACCTGCCCGGCCTGGAGTCGCCGCCCGAGGACATGCCGGTGCCGGTGCGGTTCATGTACGACTTCGACAACGCCTTCATCGGCCACGCGGACCGGTCGCGGGTGATCACCGAGGAGGGGGTGGCCGTGTCGGCGGCCTTCGCGAAGGCCAACGTGCAATGGCGGCTGATCCTCGTGGACGGTTTCACGGCGGGCGACTGGACCGTCGCGCGGGCCAAGGGCACCACGACGCTCACGATCCACCAGTGGCGCCCGTTCGCCGCACGGGACCTCGACGCGGCCGTCGCGGAGGGGGAGCGGCTGCTCGCGTTCCTCGCCCCCCGCGACCGCCACGAGATCGTCCCCGCCGTCGGGGCGTCCCGAGCCTGACTCCACCTGCTGTTGACACAATTGGATAGCTGCAGTATCTATAGTGTTGCTATCTAATTGGAGGTCGTCATGCAACCCGTCGTCGTCCTGGTGGTCGCCCTGCTGGTGTTCCGGGGGCTCGGCGCTCTCGGCGTGCGCCGGTTCGCCACGTGGCCCGCCGCAGGCGCCCACGCGCTGGCCGTGATGCTGGTGATCACGGCCGCCGCGCACTTCGTCCCCGAGAGTGTCACCGTCATGCCCAACCACGGGGACATGGTCCGCATGGTGCCGCCGTTCGTGCCGTTCCCCGGCGCGGTCGTCCTGCTCACCGGAGTCCTCGAACTGCTCGGCGCGGCCGGGCTGGTCACCACCCGCTTCCGGCGCCCCGCCGGGGTCGCGCTGGCCGTGCTGTTCCTGGCGATGCTCCCGGCCAACATCCACGCGGCGCTCGCCGAGGTGCCCATGGCCGGGCAAGCGGCCACGCCGCTGTGGCTGCGGGTGCCCGAGCAGATCGTGTTCATCGTCGTGGCGCTGTGGCCGCTTCGGGAACGCTCGGCCGTACCAGTGTGGGCAGCGCGCTGACGGCGGCCAGCAGGACGGCCGCCGCGAGCGCCGTCGTCGTCAGCCCGCCCACCTGCGCGATCGTCCCCAGTACGGCGATGCCGAGCGCGGCGCCGAGTTCCTGGCCCGTCTCCGAGATCCCGGCCGCCGCCCCCGCCCGCTCGGGCGGCGCGGTGGACAGGATGAGCGAGCCCGCGATCGTGCCGGTGACACCGGCGCCGAACGTCAGCACGGTGTACCCGGCGATGAACGGCCACACGCCGCCCGCCCCCGCCACGACCGCGAACCCCGCCGCCGTCGCCAGCAGCCCGCCCGCGAGGAGGGCGGTGGGCCGGATCCGGTCGGCCGCCCGCCCCGCGAGCCAGGCGCCCGCGAAGGTGCCCGCGAACGTCGGCAGTGCGTGCAGCGCGGCCGCCAGCGGGCTCAGCCCGTGCACGCCCTGCAAGTGTGCGAAGGCCAGCACGCCGAGGCCCGCCGCGGCCAGCGCGGTCACCGTGGCCGCGACCACGGCCACCGCGAAGCGCCGGTCGCGAAAGAGCGCCAGGTCGACGAGCGGGTGCGCGGCCCTGACCTGGATGCGCAGAAAGACCAGCGCGAACACCGCCCCGAGTACGGCCGCCGCCGCGCCGCCCGCCGTGAGGCCGTCGGCGACGGTCTCCTTCATCGCGAACACCAGGCACAGCACGGCCGCCAGTGACGTGGCCGCGCCCGCTAGGTCGAAGCCGCGCGGGGCGGGGTCGCGCGACTCCGGCACCGTGAAGGGCGCCGCCAGCACCAGCACGGCCATCACGGGCACGTTGACGAGGAACACCGAGCCCCACCAGAAGTGCTCCAGCAGCAGCCCGCCCACGACCGGCCCGGCGACGCTCCCGCCGGTGAAGGCCACCGTCCAGGCGCCGACCGCGCGCCGCCGCCGGTCCTCGTCGGCGTACATGCCCCGGATCAGCGAGAGCGTCGAGGGGGCCAGCGTGGCGCCGCCGATGCCGAGCAGCGCGCGGCCCGCGATGAGGAGTTCGGGGGTGCCGGCGTACGCGATCGCGAGCGAGGCGGCGCCGAACAGGCCGGCGCCGATCAGGAGCAGGCGCCTGCGCCCGATCCGGTCGCCGACGCCGCCCATGGTGACCAGCAGTCCGGCCATGACGAAGCCGTAGACGTCCATGATCCACAGCCATTGGCCGGGGGTCGGCTCCAACTCCCTGGACAGGGTCGGGCCGGCCACGAACAGGATCGACAGATCCATCGAGACCAGCATGGCGGGCAGCAGGAGCACGGGCAGGCCGAGCCGATGAGGTCGCATGGGGCTGATCGTACGTCCGTACAAATCCGTGTTCAAGACGTACGTACGTAAAAATGCTAGGCTCACCCCCATGGGGCAACGCGACGACCTGCTGGCCGGTGCCAAGACCTGCCTGATCGAGAAGGGCTACAGCCGCACCACCGCGCGCGACATCGCCGCGGCCTCCGGCGCCCACCTCGCCTCCATCGGCTACCACTTCGGGTCGAAGGACAACCTGATGAACACCGCCGTCCTGGAGGTGACGGGGGAGTGGGGCGACCACATCCTCGAAGCGGCCACCAGGGCGGCGCAGGCGGCCACCCCCGGCGACCGGCTGCGGCTGATGCTGGAGGAACTGCTGGCCGCGCTGCCGCGCGACCGCTCACTGCTGGTGGCGAGCGTGCAGGCGTACGCGCAGGCGCAGTTCGCCGAGCAGGTGCGCGCCCCGCTGGCCGAGGCCGTCGAGGAGGGGCGGGCCGGTCTCGCCGCCGCCTACCTGGGCGTCGCGCCCGCCGACGTGGACGCCGCGACCGCGCGCGGCCTGGGCGCGCTGCTCTACTCCGTCATCGTGGGCCTGGTGGTGCAGTCGCTGGTCGCCCCGCCGCCGCTGCCGACGGCGTCGGAGCTGGGCGAGGCGATCGCGCTGCTGGCTAGCCCCGCCGCGCAGCCGAGGTGACCCGCTTGAGGATACGGTCCCACTCGGTGCCGAACGGGTTGTCCTGCACCAGGTAGGTCCAGGTGGCGGACGGCCGCCTGAGGTCCGGCTCCGGCTCCTCGAAGGAGGCCAGCGAGCGCCGCTCGATCTCGGCCTGCAGCGTCTTGTACTCGGCCACCGCCTCGCGGTGGAACTCGTCGATCGGGCTCATCCGCCCGAGCGCCCGCAGGTGGATGCCCTCACGCAGATCGGTCAGGAAGGCCAGGTGACCGGTCCAGCAGGTGTCGATCGCGTGCAGCACGATCTGCCTGGCCCGCTCCTCGCGCTCGTCCTCGGGCAGCTCCGCCCAGCGCTCGGCGTCGGCCTTCTCCAGCGCCCGCGCGGCGGAGTCGGTGCTCAGCACCTTGTCGCGCCACTCCAGGATCAGCTCCCGCTGGTGTTCGAGCAGACGGGTGTAGCGCCAGGTGTTGCGGTGGATCTCCAGGTTGACGCCCTCCGCCACCCGCTGGGCGTGGCCGACGAGGTAGACGCCCCTACGGTGGCGGACGAGGCCGTCGGGGTCGGCGGCGGGCGGGCGCTCGTCCGGGACGTACTGGGTGATCAGGTCGTCCTGGGTGCTGACGAAGAACACCGAGCCGCCGGGGTCGCCCTGGCGGCCCGCGCGCCCGCGCAGTTGGTCGTCGAGCCGGCTGCTGGCGTGGCGGCCGGAGCCGATCACGTACAGGCCGCCGAGTTCCGCGACCTCCTCGCCGAGCCGGATGTCGGTGCCGCGCCCGGCCATCTGCGTCGAGACGGTGATCGCGTCGCGCTCGCCCGCCCTGGCGATGATCGCGGCCTCCTCCGCGTCGTTCTTGGCGTTGAGGACGACCGGCTCCAGGTTGCGGCGCTGCAGCAGCTTGGCGAGGTTCTCCGACTCGGCCACGTCCAGGGTGCCGATGAGGATCGGCCGGCCGGTGGCGTGGACCCGCTGGATCTCCTCGACCAGCGCCGCGTCCTTGTCCGGCACGGTCGGGTAGATGCGGTCGGGCTCGTCCTCACGCACGCAGGGCCGGTTGGGCGGGATCACCGCGACCTTCAGGCCGTAGAACTCGCCGAGCTGCTCGCTGACCGCGACCGCCGTACCCGTCATGCCGGAGATCTTGGGATAGCGGCGGATCAGGCCCTGGATGGTGATCGAGTCGAGGATCTCCCCCTTCTCGCTGGGCGGCAGCGCCTCCTTGGCCTCGACGGCCGCCTGGAGGCCGTCGGGCCAGCGCTGCAGCAGCGCCACCCGGCCGCGCGAGGGGTTGATGAGCTGGACCCTGCCGTCGCGCACGATGTAGTCGACGTCCTTGGCCAGCAGCGCGTGGGCGTGCAGCGCCAGGTTGACCTCGATGAGCGTGCCGGGCTCGTTCTCGTCGTACAGCTCGACGCCGAGGATGTTCTCGACACTGTCGGCGCCCTTGGGCGTCAGGTAGACGTTGCGGGCGCCCTCGTCGATCTCGTAGTGGTAGCCGCGCACCAGCGTGCGCACCAGCGCCGCCATCTCGGGTACGGCGTCGCCCGCGTCGGCCGCGCCCGCCATCACCAGCGGCACCCGCGCCTCGTCGACCAGCACCGAGTCGGCCTCGTCGATCAGCGCCACCTCGGGCGTCGGCACGATGCGCTCGTCGGCGGCGGTGCACAGCCGGTCGCGCAGGACGTCGAAGCCGATCTCGCTGACCGGCCCGTAGGTGACGTCGCACTGGTAGGCGGCCCGGCGCTCCTCCCTCGTGGAGTTCTGGCCGACCCAGCCGACGGTGACGCCCATGGCCGTGTAGAACGGCTCCATCCACTCGGCGTCGCGTTTGGCGAGGTAGTCGTTGACCGACATGACGTGCACGCGCTTGCCCTGCAGCGCGTAGCCCGCCGCCGCCATCGCGCCGGACAGGGTCTTGCCCTCGCCGGTGGCCATCTCGGCCACGTGACCGTGCAGGAGTGCGAGCGTACCCAGCAACTGCACGTCGTACGGGCGCAGCCCGAGGGTGCGGTCGGCGGCCTCGCGGGCGACGGCGCAGAATTCCGCCAGATCGTCCATCGCGGGCTCCGGCAGCTCCTCCAGCTTGCCTATCCGGTCGGCGCGGGCGTGCGCCGCGTTGACGATCTTGTTGTACGGGCTCAGGTTCACCCCTCCTGGACGATCCAGAAGGTTCCTGACGAATCCGGAAATCGAGGCCACGGTTCCTCCAACGCGCGCTACGTCGGCACCGTTCCCCACCGGCCCCCGGAGAAAGGGGGTCCGGTACGGCAGACGCCGCCGTACCGGACCTTAGCTCATGTGGAAGCCTGCGCGGTCAGTACCACGACAGCGGCCAGGAGCAGAACGCAGCCCGCCCAGCCGGCCGCCGTCAGCCGCTCGCCGAACACCAGCACGCCGAGCACCGCCGCCCCCGCCGCCTCACCCAGCGAGATCGTCGAGACCGTGCTCGCCCTGAGCGTGCCGAGCGCCCGGAAGAACAGCCAGTACGCCAGCGCGGTCGGGATCGCGCCGAGGAAAAGCAGCAGCCCCGCCGAGGCGGCCGTCAGCTCCGGGACGATGCCCGTGGCCAGCGCGAACGGCGCCGTGACGAGGGTCGCCACCAGGAAGCCGCCGACCGCCATGCCCTGCGGGTCGCCGGAGTGGCGGCGCGAGTGGAGCGTGATCGCCGCGTACCCCACGGCGGAGGCCAGCGCGTACCCGATACCCGTGAGCGAGCCGCCCGCCGGGGTGCCGGTCAGGAGCAGCAGCCCGGTCAGGGCGACGGCCAGCGCCGCCGTCCCCGCCCGGCCGAGCCGTTCGTTCAGGAACAGGCGCCCGCCGACGGCGGTGAGGACCGGCGTCGCGCCCATCGTCACCATCGTGGCGACCGTGACCCCGGTCTCGGCGACGGCGAGGAAGTAGGCGGCCTGGTAGAGGGCCATGCCGACGCCCGCCACCAGCACAGGCGATGAGAAGGCGGGCAGGCGCGGCAGGAACATCAGCAGGAATCCGGCGCCCAGCAGGTAGCGCCAGAACGAGACCGCGATCGGGTCGAGGGAGCCGTGGGCGAACAGCAGCGCGCCGGCCGCGCCGCCGGTGCCCCACGCGAGCGCGGCGATGGAGACGTACGCGGCGCCGCGCCGCGCGCTCATCAGGGAAGACATGAGTGATCTCTCCGGATCGGGAGGTGGTGAAAGGGCCCGTACGCGGGCAGCGCTCACCACCGGATCCGGTGTGATCCGTACCGAGGAGCCGCCCGCTTAGCGGGCGGTGGGGGGAGAGGTGATCAAGGGACGCGGCATGACGCCATCGTACATACCTGACAGAAGATGGCAGGTACGGCTGGAACGGTGGAGCCATGACGACGACAGCGAAGCTCCTCGCCTTCTCCATCGACTGCACCGACCCGAAGGGGCTGGCCGAGTTCTACCACCGGGTGACCGGGTTCGAGATCCAGTACGCCGACGACCAGTACGCCGCCATCGGCGACGGCACCGTGAGCATCTACTTCGGCCACGTCCCCGACCGCAAGCCGGCCGCGTGGCCGGGCCCGGACAAGCAGTTCCATCTCGATTTCCGGGTGCCGGACGTGGAGCGGGCGGTGGCCGACTACCTCGAACTCGGGGCGGTGAAACCCGACTTCCAGCCGGGTGTGACCGAGGAGGGGACGGGCTGGATCGTCCTCCAGGACCCCGACGGACACCTGTTCTGCGTATGCCCGCAGAAGTGAGGGTCGTTCCAAAGTCTGATCCCACAGCGGACAGGGAGCCATAAGCTGGAGCAATGCTCTTGAAAGGTTCCTTGCCCCTCGGCGGGCGCGCATGACGACGTGGGTCGGCCTGGCGGTCGCTCTGGCGGGGGCACTGGGATACGCGCTCGGCGCGGCGCTCCAGCAGTACGAGGCGGTGGCCGAGGGGGCCACGCTCAAGCTGGTGAAACGGCCGCGCTGGTGGATCGGCGGGATCATCGGGTTCACCGGCGCCTGCCTGCACGCGGTGGCGCTGGCCTACGCGCCGCTGATCATGGTGCAGCCGATCAGCGTGGCCACACTGGTGTTCGCGGTGCCCCTGGCCGCGTTCATGTACGGGCGCAGGCCGTACAAGGCGGAGATCTTCGGTTCGATCGCCGTCGCGGTCGGCCTGCTGTGGCTGATGCTGCTGGTCGACCCCGACCACGACGTGACCCCGAGGCTCAGCACCCCCGCCGCGCTCGGATTCCTGGGCGTGATCGGGGTGATCGTGCTCATCAGCCAGATCTGGGCGAGCCGGGTGCAGGGTGCCAACAAGGCGCTGCTGCTCGCGCTCGGCGCGGGTGTGGTGACCGCGAGCGTCTCGACGTTCGTCCGCGTGGTCGGCGGCGGGCTCGAAGGCGACCTCAGCAGGCTGCTGCACTGGTTCACCCTCGCCATCCCCACCCTGCTGATCTGCGCCGTCGTGCTGCTCCAGCGCTCGTACGCCGTGGGCTACTTCGGCATCGCCTACGCCGGTGTGCAGGTCGTGGACCCGATCACCTCGGTGCTGGCGGGCGCGGTGCTGCTGGGCGAGCCGCTGCCGACGGACCCGGCCACGGCGGTCCCCGCGCTGCTGGCCGCCGCGCTCACGATCGGCGGCACGATCACACTCGGCCGCCTGGCGCCCGACCATTCCAAGAAGACCCCGGCTCCCCTCCCCGAGCCCGCCACCTCCGACCGGGGCTAGCTTCGCGGCGTGTTGTGCCAAGGGCGGTCCGGGTGATCGCCCGCCGGCGTCACTTCCCGGGTCTGCCGCTCAGGGACTCCTGGTAGACGTCCGCGTTGGTGCGGGAGTCCTTGGTCAGGCCGTCGCAGAAGGCGGCGACATCGGCGCCGATGAGTTCGAGGACTCCCTTGCCCGCCGAGGCGCCCTCCTCGAAGAAGTCGACGATCCCGGTGAGCAGATTCCCGTCCGCCAGGTCGATCGGCCCGACTTTGAAAAGGTACCTCTGGATCTCCTTGTAGACGATCTGATAATCGGGCGGGAGCGCCTTGACCCGTGCCGTGTGCGCCCGCCACTGCTTCTTGCCCTCGACGATGTCCTGGATACCCACGTCAGACTCCCAGCCTGCCCAGTTTCCTTGCGACGTTCCTGTTCAACTGCTCGCGCCACCGGTCGCGATGGGTCCGGGACCTTTCTCCGCCGGTCAGCGCCGTGCAGAAGCCCTTGATGTCGTCACCCAGCACCTCGCGAACGCTCTGCCCGTCTGCCGCCGTCTCTTCGAGCAGCCCCAGCGCATTGTCGAGGATCGGCATCAGGCTGCGGCCGGTGAAGTCCGCGTAGGGAGAAAGATGTCCCTTGATCTCCTCCCAAGCCGCCCGATGGTCGGCCGGCAGTGCCTTGGCCCGGCTTTCGAGCGCTTGCCACTCCCTGGTGAGATCGCTGCCGGTCATGGTCTCCCAGAAACTCATCTCCCGCCCTCCTTGAGCTTGTCGATCCGTGATGAGACGTACTCCCACTTGGCCCAGAACGTCGCGAGTTCCTTGCGCCCCGCGTCGTTGAGCGCGTAGAACTTGCGCGGCGGGCCCTGTTCGGACGGTCGTTTCGCCGCCTGGACGAGTCCGTTCCTCTCCAGCCGCAGCAGGATGGTGTAAACCGTCCCCTCGACGACGTCGGCGAAGCCGAGTTCGTTCAGCCGACGCGTGATGGCATACCCGTAGGTCTCCTCGCCGCCGATGATTTCGAGCACGCAGCCTTCGAGCGTGCCCTTCAGCATCTCCGTCAGGTCGTCCATCGTGGGTCCTCTTCGATCCTTGGTACTTTGTAGTACCGAGCACTGCTACACGGTATCACGGGGTAGTGGGCGCGCAATACCGCCAGGGCCGATCAGCCGGGCGCGGTGCCCCGGCCACTCCTCGTCGAGGATGTCGAAGTACACGGTGTCGCGCCAGGTGCCGTCCGGCCGCCTGCGGTGCCTGCGCAGGGCCCCCTCGGCGACCCGGGCGAGTTTCCCCTCGCTGCGTGGCGACCGCTCGGTGGACGTCATACCGACCGGTCGGTAAGGTCGTGCCATGGACTTCGCCTTCGACTCCGTCACCGAGGACCTGCGCGAGCGACTGATCCGGTTCATGGACGAGTGCGTCCATCCCGCCGAGCCCGCCTTCGCCGAGCAGACGGCGGCCTCGGGCTGGAGCGCCCCGCCGCTGCTCGGCGACCTCAAGGACGAGGCCAGGAAGCGCGGGCTGTGGAACCTGTTCCTGCCCGGCGAGGACGGCGCCGGGCTGACCAACCTCCAGTACGCGCCCCTGGCGGAGATCATGGGCAGGTCACCGGCCATCGCGCCCGCCGCCACCAACTGCGCCGCGCCGGACACCGGCAACATGGAGGTCCTGTCCATGTTCGGCAGCGCCCGGCAGCGCGAGCAGTGGCTGCGCCCGCTGCTCGACGGCGAGATCCGCTCGGCGTTCGCGATGACCGAGCCCGACGTCGCCTCCTCCGACGCCACCAACATCGCCACCTCGATCGTCCGCGACGGCACCGAGTACGTGATCAACGGCCGCAAGTGGTTCATCTCCGGCGCCATGAACCCCGACTGCCGGATCTTCATCGTCATGGGCAAGACCGACCCGCAGGCGCCGACCCACCGCCAGCAGAGCATGGTCCTCGTCCCACGAGACACCCCCGGCCTGCACGTCAGGCGCGGCATGCGGGTCTTCGGCTACGACGACGCCGACCACGGCGGCCACGCCGAGGTCGTCTTCGAGGACGTCCGCGTCCCTGCGGGCAACCTCATCGGCGAGGAGGGCGGCGGCTTCGCCATCGCCCAGGCCCGCCTCGGGCCCGGCCGGATCCACCACTGCATGCGCCTGATCGGCATGGCCGAACGCGCGGTCGAGCTCATGTGCCGCCGCGCGCTGGCCCGCAGCGCCTTCGGCAAGCCCATCGCCCAACAGGGCGTCGTCCAGGACTGGATCGCCGAGTCCCGGATCCGCATCGAACAGTCGCGGCTGCTCGTCCTCAAGACCGCCTGGCTCATGGACACTGTCGGCAACCGGGGCGCCCACACCGAGATCCAGGCCATCAAGATCTCCACCCCGGCCGCCGTCGAATGGATCCTCGACAAGGCCATCCAGGTCCACGGCGCGGGCGGCGTCTCCCAGGACTTCCCCCTCGCCGCCCTATGGGCGGGCGCCCGCTCCCTGCGCCTGGCCGACGGCCCCGACGAGGTCCACAAACGCTCCCTCGCCCACCGCGAACTCAAGAAGTGGACGTGACCGGTTTCACGGGACCGGTGTCCAATGCCAGGGGCGCGGGCCGCGCTCGCCGCGTAGACACGCCACCCGGTGCAGCACCTCGGCCCGCCGCCCCGGGTTCTCCGCCGCGACCTGGGCGGCCATGCACGCCATCCGGAACTCACGGATGTCCCGCAACGTCTCAAACCCCGCCCAGCCGGTGACGTCGTGCCCGTAGGCGGCCACGAACCGCCGATAGTCCGCCGTCGTGATCCCGGCCAGTGTGAACGTCTTCACCGCAGTGGACGTGAGATCCCACTCAGGAGGTCCGATCGAGCAGCGCTCCAGGTCGAGCAGCACCACGCGGCCGTCCGTCGTGCCCACGACGTTCCCGATCCAGGCGTCACCGTGCACGACGCTGTCCGGCAGCCCCTCGGACCGGGCCGCCCAGCGGCTGCGCAGTTCGGACAGCCGCCCGCGCATCCACGCCCGATCGGCCTCGGCCAGCGTGGTGGCCCGGTCGATGCGCTCGGCCAGCCGTACGAAGGGGTCGAGCCGTCCGATCTCGAACTCGGCCGGGATCGGCTGATCGTGGAGTCGGCGGAGAGCGGCGGCGACCTCCACGGCGGTGCCGTGCCGGTGCGGCGGCAACTCCAGCCACCACGTGACCGCCCGCCCCCGAACTTCGACCGGCTGGTCGAGGCCGGGCACCGGCTGCACGGCGGGTACGCCCTGCGCCCGCATCCAGCGGGCGACCCGCACCTCCCGGATGGCGACCGCGCTCTGCCCGGCACGCGAGACACGGGCGACCACACCGCCGGGCAGCCGATACAGGGCGTTCTCGCTGAGCCGCATCAGACTCGCCCCCTCGACGCCGACCCCGGCCTGCCGACAGGCGGCCTCCAGGACGGCACGGGCCTCGGACTCCGCAGCGGAGGAGCCCGTCATGCCTGGACCACCGTCCGAATCCGGCCGGTCAGTTCGGCGACCGGAGGGCGCCCTTCGTGGAGGTGGGCGAGTGCGGCCAGCTCTCGCATGTCGTCACGGGCGCGGCAGGAGCGGATCCGCCCTGCGTCGCGAAGCGCGCGCATCCCGATCCCAGCCGCCTCTTCCGGGTCGCCGGTGGCCATCGTGAGGGAAGCGAGCTTGATCCCGCTGAAGGCGCGGGAGCGGACGTACGGCGCCCCATGGCCTCCGATCGCGGACTCCAGCCGGGCCGCCGCGTCCGCCGCGTACCGCCAATCGACCCGGAACGCCAGATCGAACAGGGCGTGCCCGGTGTCTCCCGCGTGCTGGGCGGCGTCGTAGTAGCGCATCCACGGTGCTTCGTCGCGCGGGCGGACACGGGCGAAGTGGTCGTCGGCGCGGCTCACGGATTCCAGCGTCTCGGTCACCCTGCCGAGCTTGGCCATGGCGCGAGCCCGCGCGGTGTGGAGCATGGCGCGCTCGCCGGGTGTGAGCCGATCAGCCCGCACCAGAGCGAGTTCGACGAGCGTCAGCCCGCCGTCCGCGTCGCCGCACCAGATGGCCTGCCGGGCCATGAGTGACAGGACCTTGGCCCGCAGGTGCCAGTTCTGCGCCTCCTCGGCGCAGGACAGGGCGAAGCGGAACATCTTGCGGGCGTCGTCGTGGGCGAAGGCATCGAACGCCATCGCCGCCCCGGAGTGGGCGAGCCACCCCACAGCCGTGTACAACTCGTCGCGGAGCGGGCGCGGGCACGTCGCATGCTGGAGAAGGGACACCGAGTGCCGCAACTGGGCGTTGACGGCCTCGCGAACGAGGCTGCCGCCGTAGGTGTGGTCCCAGGTCGAGAACACTCCGGCGAGCGCCCGTAGCTCATGGATGTCAGCCGCTCGCACTCTACCGGGGGGCTCGGTGACCTGGCCGAGATGGGCGATGTCGGTCAACGAGACGGTGACGGCGGCGCCCGCCGCCGTACGGAGGAACGTCTTGCGGTTCACCCCTCCCTCTTTCACCGCTGATGCGGCGGGTGCTCTCGTGGGACGGCGGAACCCTAGTGCGACATCGGTCTCGACGTTGAAGATCGCGCGCAGTGCCTCTCGGTAGTCGGACCGAGGCCAGCGCACCAGGCCGCGTTCCAGTTTGCCGAGATAGTTCGCGGTCAAGCAGGTTTCGCGGTGATACCGCCGGTAGATCCAGGCATTGACGAGTTCAGCCAGTTCCTGCCGACTGGTGGGCTGGCCGAGGGCCACAGGGGAGGGCAGTCGTTCCCGGGCACCGCGCAGAGCGTCGTTACGGTCAGGCATCGAACTGCTCCCTTCCGAAGGTCGCATGCAGCCGCATCGTCGCATGGGGCAGCGGGCGGTGCCCAGCAGTCTGCCCCCAATCTGCCCCTTGACCGCCCCTCTCTCTGGCGTTGGCACCTGCTCGACACGGCGCCAAGGTGGAGGCGATCCTTCACCGCACATGAGGAGCAGCAGACCATGCGGGTAAACGACGCGGATCTCGATCGACCGGTCGAGTCGCACACGCCGACGAGTGAGTCGGCCGCTCATGAAGGCCGTCGCCGAGTGCGGGCTGCCAGCGGGCGGGAGGTCGTCGTCGTGAGCCCGGATGCGGCGGTGGTACCCGCCCAGCGGGAACCTGTGGAGCGTCGGGAGGTCAGGTGCGGTGAGGATGACTGCCCGGCCACGGCCTCGGCGAGGGCCTATCGGGTGGGGTGGCAGGCTGAAAGGAACATGTGGGTGCTCCGGTTCGGGAGGCAACCCCGGGTCGTGCGGGTGAGCTGCCGCTGCCGGCCGGTGGAGTACGAGGAACTGGCCATCGGCGGCCGGCACTGGATCCGCCGCATCGAGCGAACGGACCACGGCCTCGTGGCCCTCATCAGCCCCGAGGCCGTGCACAGCAAGGTGAGTGAGTTGTGGAGCCTGATCATGTCCGGGGACGCGAGGTGAGCACCAAACCGTGGAACGGGCTAGCAGATCTGACGGGGTGAGAGGCCGCGTACGTGCTGGGCCCAGCCGGTCGGCGGTAGGTCGCCGTCCTGGGCGCAGATGCGGCCGAGTGCTCGTTCCGGGTCGATCACCAGGGTCCGCACCTCACCGGACGGTCCCACGCCGACCAGGTCGGCGCCCGCCGCCAAGGCGTGGGCGGGCCGACCGTACGGGTCCCGTTCCGGCGTCTCGTCGATGCCGCCCAGGCCCGGCCCCCGGCCCAGCGGGGTGCCGGTGGCCACGTCCCACGAGCTGAGCTCGGCGCCCGCCACGGCGAGCACCCGGCTGTCGCCGGAGAAGGCCAGTGCGCCCACCCGGCCGCCGGTGTCGATCGCCGGGCCGAGCGGCTGACGCAGGCCCGCGTCCCAGAGGGTGACCTGGCCCAGTGGGTCGCCGGTCGCGGCCATCCGGCCGTCGGGGCTGAAGGCCAGCGCGCCCGCCGCGCGGCCGGCGGCGTTCGGCTCCGTGAGCGTCGCCGTCGTCGTGTCGATCGTGTGCACGCGGCTTTCGCCGTACACGGCGAGTACCCGGCCGTCGGGGCGGAAGGCGAGGCCGGAGCCCGCCACCTCGGGCACGCGGCGCACCTGGCCGCCCGTGTGCAGCGCGACCGTGCCGTCCTCGGCCACGGCGACCGTCCTGCCGTCGGGGGACAGGGCGAGGCCGGTGGCGGGGCCCGTGTCCAGGGTCGAGACCTTGGTCCGGGTGGCGAGGTCCCACACCTCCACCCGGTCCGGGCGTCCGGCCGCGACGGCGAGGCGGGTGCCGTTCCAGCTGAAGGCGGCCAGCTTCGCGCGGACCGGCAGGCGGCCGAGCCGCCGCCCGGCCACCGGATCCCACAGGGACACCTCGCGGTCGCCGGCGAGGGCCAGTGTCCTGCCGTCGCGGCTGAGCACGCGCAGGTCCTTCCTGCGGCCGATCGGGTCGGGGGGCGCGGCGGGCAGCGTGTACGTCCTGGCCCGCCCGTTCGCGCCGACGAAGAACAGGCTGTCGCGGCTCACCGAGGGAAGCAGAGTACGCCCGTCCGGGTCGCGGACGCTGAGCAGTCGCTCGCCCGTGGCCGTGTCGAGGACCGTGACCCGGCCCTCGAAGCCCACCGCCAGGCGGGAGCCGTCGGCGGAGAAGGCCAGCCTGCGGGCCGTACCCGGGAGGTCGGCGAGTTTCCTGCCGGTCGCCGACGCGTACAGGCGGGTGCCGGCCGCGACGTGGCGGCCGTCCGGGCTGAGCGCCGTCGGCTCGGCCGCTCCGGCGTTCAGCCACGGCAGGTCGCGCCGGTGCCCGTCCGTCAGAAGCCGCGCGGGCTGCCCGGCGTGCGCGGGCAGCAGCACCGGGCCGCCGCCGCCGTCGGCGGCGGAGGTGGCGCGTCCGCCGGTGGCTCGCGTCTGAGAGGCGACGCGTCCGCCGACCTGTCGCGTCTGTACGGTCTCCCGCTCGCCGGAGAGCCGGTTCCGCGGGATGAACCGTTGCCCGGTGGGGTGCCAGAGGGCGTGTTCGCCGTCGGCGTCCGTGGTGGCGATCAGGCCGCCCTGGAACGACACACGCGCGGCCTTGCGCACCGGCAGTGTGCCGAGTTGCCAGCCCGAGCGCGTGTCGAAGATCCGCACCTCCGGAGAGGTGCCCACCGCCAGGAGCCGCCCGGAGTCGTCGAGCGCCGCCGTCGCGGCCGAGTGGCCCACGCCCCTGACCTCCATGAGCAGCCGTCGCGCCGACGGATCCCAGATCCGCGCCAGTCCGCCCCTGATGGCCACCAGCCACTGGCCGGAGCGGCCCCAGGCGTACACCGACCCGGCGCCCACGTCGGGGTCGGGGAAGATCGAGCGGACCGGGTCGGCCGCCGCCGCCAGCACCGCCGAACGGGTCTCCGCCACCGGCGACAGCCGCCAGGCCGCCGCGCTCAGCCGTCGCGCGGTCGCCGGGTCCGTGGCGCGCAGCGCGCCCACCCGCCCGGCCAGTGCGCGGGCGGAGGTGTCGGTGAGCGCCTGCCGTGCCGTACTGCCCTGGTAGAACGTCAGCCCCACGACGGCCGAGGCGACCACCAGCAGGGAGGCCAGCACTCCGGGCAGCACCCTGCGGCGCCGCGTGCGGCGGCGCCCGCGCGCGGTGCTCTCGTCCAGGAAGGCGCGCTCGGCCGCGCCGAGCGACAGGTGCCTGCGGCCGGTCGCCGCCCACGACAGCGCCGCGTCCAGGTCCTCCGCCCCCAGCAGGCGCCGACGGCGCCGCCCGCCCCTGTCCCACGCGCGGGCGGACTCGGCCAACGTCCGATACCTGGTCAGCCCGTCGCGCTCGGCGTCCAGCCACTCGCGCAGCCGGGGCCAGGCGCGCACGAGAGCCGCGTGCGCCAGCGTCACGGTCTCGCCCGCCAGCAGCAGTCCCGCCTCGCGATAGCGCCCCACCACGGGCCCGGCCGCCGCACCGGCCTCGTCCAGGAGTTCGGCCAGTACGGCGGTGCGCCGCCCATCGGCGCCGCCCGCCTCGACCAGCCGCAGGAACACGTCGGGCACGGCCTGCTGCTCCCGGCGTGACAGCCCGCCGTAGACCTCCTCGGCCAGGTCGCCCAGCGTCGGCCCCTCCGGGCCGCAGGCGAGCGCGCGGGCCGTCTGCGCGCCCTCCGTCAGCGGGTCCTGGGCGGTGTCGAGCAGCTTCAGCAGCAGGTCGCGCGCCGTCGGCCGGCGGCCGGGATCGGCGTCGAGGGCCTGCTCCACCAGGTCGCGCAGCGGCTGCCCCAGCGTCGCCCGGCGGCCGCTCTCGCCGTCGGCGGCGAACCTGACCAGCCGCCCCCAGTCGCGGACGTCCTCGGCCTCGCTGCCCGCCGCCAGGCCGAAGTCCACCACGCGCGGGCCGTCCGGACCGATCAGCACGTTGTCGGGGCGCAGGTCGCCGTGCGCCAGGCCGCGCCCGTGAACGGCCGCCAGCGCGGTGGCGACCCCGATCGCCAGCGCGTGGACCTCACCGCCCGCGTACGGCCCCGCCTCGCCCACCCGCACCCGCAGGCTCGCCCCCGCGACGAACTCGGTCACCAGATGCGGGACCGGCTGCGTCCCTGCCGCCAGCAGCCGCGCGACGCACGGCGAGGCCACCTCGGCGGCCTTCTCCAGCCGCGCGCGCCCGCCGGGCTCCAGGGGGTGGGTCTGCACCCGTAAGGCGAACCGGTCGCCCGCGTCGTCGTAGGCCTCGTAGACCACTCCCCGGGCGCCGCTGCCCAGGCGTCCGGCTATCCAGTAGCCGGCCAGGTGGTCGGGATCGTTGTTCACAAAGATCGATGATGGTCACGGGCGCAGCGACGTCAATAGCAGATCGGCGAATTGCCTGCCGACCTGCGCGCCCGACAGGCGCCCGCCGGGGTGGAACCAGCTGCCCAGATGGTGGACGGAGCCGAAGAAGTAGTCGACGACGATCTCCGCCGGGATGTCGGCGCGGAAGACGCCCTCGCGCTGGCCCTCGGTGACGAGGTCGCGGAAGCGTACGTGGTAGCGGCGGCGCTCGGCGCGCACGGTGCGCTGGGTCTCCGGCGCGAGCAGGTGCATCGACCGGAAGAAGATCTTGGAGTCGTCCAGGTTGGCGGCCGAGGTCTCGACGACGTCGGCGGCGGCGGCGTGCAGCCGCTCGGCCACCGGCCCGGCCGCGTCGGCGATCACCGTCAGGCGCTCGGTCTGCATCCGCAGCATGCGGGCGTAGATCTCGAACAGCAGGTCGTCCTTGGAATCGAAGTAGTGGTACATCGCGCCCTTGGTGACGCCTGCCGCCGTCACGATCTCCTGGACGGAGGTACCCTCGAATCCGCGCTCCGCGAACAGTCGGGTGGCCGCGTGCAGGAGCCTCTGGCGTACTGGCTCTTCCTTGCCCCTCACCACACCAGCATACCGACTGGTCGGTTGAACTTCGTGCCGGTGCTATTTCCCTCACCTTAGGGTGCCCTTGCCGTTCTATGGGGTAATCATGGGTGCAGCGAGGGATCTCCGACGTGGCAGATCCATGGGTGTCTCTAGCGGTCGGGGAGTTTGCCGTGCCTGGTGGCTCGATCTACGTACAGCAGGACGAGAAGTTCACCGGGTCGTCCCCGCAGTGGTACTACGAGAAGTACTGGCGCGAGGGCACCCGGAGCAGGCGGCGCAGCCGCGCGATCATGGCCGGAATCGGCTTCGTCGTCGGCATGGGCCTTGCTCTGCGCTTCAACCTGGCCTACCCGGTGCCGTACGCCGTCGGGCTGGCCGGGCTGGTCGCCGCCGCCGACGCGTGGTGGCACTGGAGCCGCTTCCAGGCGACCGCCGTGTGGCGCGGCCGGCGCCGGGGCGAGGTCATCACCAAGCGCCACCTGCGCCGGAGACTGGCCAAGAAGGGCTACCGCATCCTCGACGGACGGGCCATCCGGGGGCAGGCGTCGATCGACCACCTGATCATCGGCCCCGGCGGGCTGTGGATCGTCGACAACGAGTCCTGGAGCCCCGACACCGAGATCGCCACCTACAACGGGCGACTGTTCTTCGGCGAGAAATACGGCACCAAGACCGCCAAGCCGCTGGTCGAGACCGCCGGAGCCTTCGCCGACCTGCTCACCCGCGAGACCGGCGTACCCGTCACGATCACCCCGATGATCGCCGTCCACTGCGGCCTGCTGCCGCGCGGCGGCATGGTCACCGCCGAGGACGTCACCCTGCTCAAGCCCCGGCTCGCGCCCAAGCTCATCCGGGCGACCGCCTCCGGCGCGCTGTCCGACGAGCAGGTCGAACTGCTGGCCCGCACCGCCGCCCGCGAGCTCCAGCGGCTCTGACGCCGGCCGATCGTCAGGTGATCGTCTCGATGAACGCCGACAACTGGGCCACGTCGCGGCACTCGTGCATGGGCACCACCGCCGCGTACTCCGAGGCGACCGAGTCGCCGGTGTCCCACTGCGCCACCGGCTCCGGATTCAGCCAGTACGCCCGGCGGGCCCGGCCCGCCATCGTCCGCAGCGCCTCCGTCGCGGGCGGCCGGTAGTTGGTACGGGCGTCGCCCAGGATCAGCAGCGAGGTCTTCGGGCCGATCGCGTCGCCGTACCCGGACAGGAAGCCCTCGAAGGCGCGGCCGTAGTCCGTGCGGCCGAAGCGCACCATGTCCGCCTCGCGCGCCAGCGCCGCCATGGACTCGGCCATGTCCGCGCCCGGCGCGAAGAACCGGGTGATCTCATCCACCCGGTCCACGAAGCCGAACGCCCGAACCTTGGTGAAACGCTCCCGCAGCGCGTACGTCAGCAGCAGCGTGAACTGCGCGAACGCCGAGACCGAGTCGCTGGTGTCGCACAGCACCACCAACTCGGGCCGGTGCGGGCGCGGCGGCCGGAACACCGTCGTCAGCGGCACCCCGCCGCTCTGCAGCGACGCCCGTACGGTGCGACGGAAGTCCAGCCGCCCGTGCCGGCCCCGCCGGTGCCTGGTCGCCAGCCGCGTGGCCAGCCGCCGCGCCAGCGGGTGCACCTCGCGGCGCAGCCGTGCCAGGTCCTCGCCGGTGGCGCGCAGGAAGTCCAGCCGCTCCGGCGGCGGGCGCACCGCCGAGCGGGCGATCCGCTCGATGCCCGCGTCCTCCGCGATCCGGCGCCGCACGTCGGCCGCGACCGCCTCCTCGAAACGCCGGATACCGTCGGTCACCGCCCGCCTGGCCGCCTTCTGGGCCAGGGCGTCCTGGGCGGACTCGCGCAGGATTCCGGCGATCAGCGTCTGCGGCGACAGGGCGGCCAGCACGCTGTAGGAGAACCACCGCTGCCGCCCGGGGCTCGCCTCCCGGCGGCCGAACCGGTCCACCATCGCCCTGGCGAAGGCCCGGGTGTCGGCGCCCGTCCGCAGGAGCTCGGCCAGGTGGGACCTCGGGTCGGCCGGCTGCGGGCCCTCGGCGTACAGGCCGGTGGTCGAGGGCGGGAACCACAGGTCGAACAGTACGTCGAAGCCGTCCCGGTAACCCGGCCGCTTGATCAGCGTGGCCGCGTAGGCGGCCCGCAGCGACTCGCGGTCGGTCAGCTCGACCACCCGCAGCGCCCGCGCGGCGTCCAGACCCTCGGCCACCGAGACCGGCATGCCCGCCTCACGCAGCGCGTTCACGAATCCGGTGTGCCGCTCGATCAGCGACATCAGAGGCCGAGTTCCTTCGCCGCGCGCGTGTGGTCGGAGGCGTGCTTCAGGACCACGCCCAGCGTCTGCGCCACGGTCTGCTCGTCGAGGTCGGCCCGGCCGAGCGCCAGCAGGGTGCGCGCCCAGTCGACCGTCTCGGCCACCGACGGGGCCTTCTTCAGCTCCAGCGCCCGCAGCGCGGCCACCGTCGCGGCCAGTCGGTCGGCGAGGTCGGCGCGCAGCGTCGGCACCTGGCTGAGGAGGATCTCGCGCTCGCGCTCCGGCGTCGGGTACGTCAGATGGAGGTACAGGCAGCGCCGCTTCAGGGCCTCGGACAGTTCGCGGGTGGCGTTCGAGGTGAGGATCACCTGCGGCCTGCGCACCGCCGTGATCGTGCCCAGTTCCGGGATCGTCACCTGGTAGTCCGACAGGAGCTCCAGCAGCAGGCCCTCGACCTCGATGTCGGCCTTGTCGGTCTCGTCGATGAGCAGCACCGTCGGCTCGGCCGAGCGGATCGCCTTCAGCAGGGGGCGTTCCAGGAGGAACTCCTCGCCGAAGATGTCCTCGTCGGTGCCCTCGGCCTGGATGCGCAGCAGTTGCTTGCGGTAGTTCCACTCGTAGAGGGCGCGGGCCTCGTCCAGCCCCTCGTAGCACTGGAGCCTGATCAGCCGCGCGCCGGTGGCCTCGGCGACGGCCTTGGCGAGCTGGGTCTTGCCCACGCCCGCCGGACCCTCGGCGAGGAGCGGCTTGCCGAGCGCGGCGGCCAGGTAGACGGAGGTGGCCGTGGCGGTGTCGGCCAGGTAGCCGGTGGCGGCCAGCCGGGTGGTCACGTCGGCGGGGGAATCGAACATCGAGGCTCCTGGGACGAGCGGAACTTTATTCTATCCGGGGTGGTTCGGCGCGATTCGCGCGGGAGGGGGATGACCGGTATATTCCTGTCTGCGGGCGCCGCTAGCTCAGTTGGTTAGAGCAGCTGACTCTTAATCAGCGGGTCCGGGGTTCGAGTCCCTGGCGGCGCACCTGACAGAAACCCCAGCCGGGTATACCCGCTGGGGTTTCTTCGTCCGACTTCTCGACTTATTCGCCTATCTAAGCGCTTGATGATCTTTGTCGTGCTCGTGGCGTGCTCGCGAGTATCGATGTCGGATCCGTTTGATCGTCGATCATCCATTTCGGACATGGTCTGGAGCGTGAGAAGTCCAGCTTGCAGCCATCCGACGCCTGATTAGCGGCACGCGTCGCGGTACCTGCGCAGCCCCGGGGTACGTACGGCGGGAAGCCCGACCAGGGTGTCCTGGAAGGCGTGGCGGTGGGGTGTCAGCGGGTACCGGGGAAGTGGCGGCAGCGGGTAGTCGTCGCGCAGGACGCCATCTGGAAGCACCCCTGTCGCGGGCATCGGCGAGGTCTCACCCGGGAAGGCGAGGTACGCCCAGACCCCGCTGTCCAGCGACACCACGGCCTCCTCATCGCCAGGCGGACGCCAGGGGACGCCCGTGACGGGGTGGCGGGGCACGAGGAGGACGTCGGGACGGGGCCCCGGAGGGTGTCGATCCCCGGACCGGCCAGCCCGACGGACCGGGCGCCGGGCCCACCTGGGAGGTACAGACCGACCCCGTGGCCGAGCAGCTCGGCGAGGGGTTCGGCCGAGAGGGTCACCGGCTGGCCTTCGGTGACCACTACGAGGTGGGCCAGCGCGACCCCGACCGCCGCCTCCCCGCGGCGACTCCAGGACCCGTCGGGTTCGACGGGTGGGACGCGGTGCTCGGCGCGCTCCAGGTCCTCCCAGTCGGGAGGTGGACCGGCCGGGATCCCCGAGGGGCGGCGTACGACCGCGCCGGGTTCCAGCCACACCGTCTGTCACGATCCGCAGTCGTCGATGCGGGTTGCCGCGGTCCGCCCACACCCCTCACAGGCCAGGTTGGGACCGGCCCGGCCGTCCACGCCCCTGCAGTACCCCTCGCACTTCTCGGGGATCAAGGCCATAGACCGGGAGTCGCCGGGGCGATGACGATCCTGTTCCGCGCGCCGAAGGAGACCGAGTAACCGGCGCGTACACACCCTGCCGGGCAGCTGTGTCCTCCCCGACCTCCTCCCACAACCGCCAGGGAGGTCCGGTGGGCTGGGGATCGATGGCGTACGTCGCAGGCTCCATAAAGGAGGATGGAGTTCCTCCCGCCCCCCGTGATGGGTAGGGACGGGGAGGGCGACCCGAGACACCGGCGCCGTTAGCTCCGTGCCACACCCGGCGCACGCGAACACATCCAAACGAGCTCTCACGCTTCGACTGCCCACGGATTCTGCCTCGCCCGCCGCGGAAGGTCCATGGGATTTCGAAACGGATCCAGGTGCTTCTTTCGGGTCACCTGGCCATGGCGTCCCTCCCACCGGACGGCCCCAACCCGCAGCCGACTTCACCATATTCGCCTTAGTACCTGGAACTGGGTGTTGATGGGCGACGACTACCGTATGGGCGGGTCCCTTGAGGCCAAACACAGGTGGACGTGGCTTCAAGGCAGAGCTTGTCGCCTTCGGCCCAGGTCAGGCTGAGGAGGAAGTGGTCGGGGTTCGACTCGCCACTCAGGTCTGGGTTGTTTCCCGTGGCGACCGCAGTGAGCCCTTTTCGTGCGCCCAGCAGAGCAGGAGGTGAAGCTGTCAACGGCCGAGTGCGTGTCGCCGCTGGTGGCCAGGTCGGGGTCCCCACGTCTTCGTAGTTGACTACTTTTTGGCGGAGCGTGTGCCTGTCCGGGTTCGTGCCTGTTTCATGCGGAAGGACTCACCTTCGGTGACCACGACGACGCTGTGGTGCAGGAGTCGGTCCAGCAGGCTGACGGCGGTGGTGTGCTCGGGTAGGAAGCGGCCCCACTGGTCGAAGGGCCAGTGCGAGCCGATAGCGAGTGCCCGGCGTTCGTAGGCGGCGGCCACGAACCGGAACAGCAACTGGGCGCCGGTGTCGTCCAGCGGTGCGAACCCTACTTCGTCGATGATTACCAGGTCGTGGCGGAGCAGGTTGTCGATGACGCGGCCGACGGAGTTGTCGGCCAGGCCCCGATAGAGCGTCTCGACCAGGTCGGCCGCGGTGAAGTAGCGCACCTTGTGACCAGCGTGGACGGCCGCGACGCCGAAGGCGACCAGACTGTGGGACTTGCCCGTCCCGGCTGGGCCGACCGCGCAGTAGTTCTCGCTGGCGCGGATCCACTCCAGCGAGGCGAGCGTTCGGTTGGTGGGTGCTGACCCGTTCCCAACCGGTCGATCTGGGACTGATCGGCTTGTATGGAATCGTCGTTGCACCCAGGGCTGGTAAGCCCTGGCGGGAAAGGCCGAATGCCGGCGGTGAACGACGTCGGTGAGCGGTGTGCGGGAGAACCGCATGCACGGTTCGACGGGCGGGAGCTGGAAACGGGACGGCCTGGCCATGGTCATCGGGAAAGCACAGCCGGCCGGGAAACCGGCGGAAGAAAGGCCCTGAGCCCTACCGCCGTCAGCCGCCACCGCGCCAGCTCCCGACCCTACAGGCTCCATGGCGAGTGCCCTGGTTACAGCATGATCGCGATGCCGGTGTCCGGTCAATGATGTAGAGAAGCTCCTGGTAGACGGGTTGATCACCATAATCCACACCGTCGCCACCAGGAGCTTCAGGTGCTGTTCTACCAGTGAGACTGGTGCTATCGGGAACGACTGCTGCTGCGGATTAAGTTGGAGCAGGAAGTGTTCTCCCATGAGGTTGACCCTTGAGCTCTTTTCATCTGTGGGTGAGCTCGTAGTTCTGCAGGACGGCGATCGCCTTGCAGAGCTGGCCGGCCTTGTGCGGGCAGCAGCGGAGCTTACGGAGGACGCGCCAGCTCTTGAGCTGGGCGTTGGCGCGTTCGCCCGGCCCGCGGAGCCGAGCGTGGGAGCGGTTGGCCGCCTTCTTCGAGAGAGGCTTGTCGCGGCCCTTGTACGGTGTGGTCACCGGGCCTTCGGCGCCTTGGTAGCCCTTGTCGGCCAGGGTATGGGCACCGGCCTGTGCCAGTGCGCGCAGGATGCCCCAGGTGCGGGCGGCGGTCAGGTCGTGCGTGCTGCCCGGCAGCGAGCCGGAGGTCCAGACGATGCCGCCGTCCGGGGAGGCGATCACCTGGACGTTCATCCCGTGCATACGATGCTTGGCCGAGTAGTACGGCCGGTCGGCGCGCACACGGTCGATGGGAATGAGCATGCCGTCCAGCACCAGATAGTGCAGGCCCTTTCGCACGGCGTTGTGTAAGGCGCGGTCGAGCTTGGGAGCGCGGGCGCGCAGCAGGGC
>NZ_BAAAHQ010000048.1:55183-84846 GCF_039525605.1 Nonomuraea longicatena
TGATCCACCCGTCTACCAGGGGTTCTCTGCGTCTTCAGGCGAACGCCGGACTCGCGATCACGCTGTGATCAGCAGGCGCCCGCCGAAGATGAAAACAGCTCAGTGATGCGATGTCCCTGGGCTTGCCTGTAGGCCTTTACTTGGCGGGAGAGGTTCAGGTTCTCGCTCACCGGAACGTCGCGGAGCCAGTACGCGCGATTGATGTGGACCATCCCCTCGGAGGCATCCTCACCCAGACACCGGTCGGCTCCGGAGCCATCGGGTATCAGCTCCAGGCGGGGCTTGGGGGTGAGCGCCCCAGCAGTGTCGCGGATGAGCTGCTGGACACGGGCATCGGCCTGCGCCTGGGTGAGAGTGGTGTCGGTCATGGTGCATCCAGGGGCAAGAAGGACGAGGACGAGAAGGACTCTGCGCTTCATGACGGCAATCTGCTCAGGTCGGGGGCGAGCTCGGGAAGTAGGGTGCTGAGTAGTCTGGAAGGAAGGGTCCGTGGCGGGAAAGAACTATTCAGAGGAGTTCAAGGGCGAGGTCGTGAAGGCCGTCTTGGACGAGCGGTTGACGATTGGTCAGGCGGCGAGGGACTTTGGAGTATCGCGGGAGACCGTGCGCAACTGGGTGGCCAAGGAGAAGCGCCGCAGGTCGGGTAATACCGAACAGGCTCGGGACTCTGCGGAGCGGGCGCGGGTACGCGAGATGGAACGCCGCCTCGCGGAACTCGAGGAGGAGAATGCCCTCTTGAAAAAATGTGCTGCCTTCTTTGCGAGGGAGCGGTAGCCGGCGAGAAATTCTCGCTGATCCGCGCGGAGGAGGCTAACTTCAGCCTGCCTATGATGTGCGGTCTTCTCGGGGTGTCGAGATCCGGCTACTACGAATGGAAGAATCGTCCGCTGTCGGCCGGGCGGCGACGTCGTGAGGACCTCAAACCATTGATCGAGAAGGTGTTTGCCGAGTCGGGGCGGACCTACGGTTACCGGCGGGTCCATGCGGCGTTGGCGCGGGTGGGCGTCAAGGTCGACGACGAGCTGGTGCGGTCGTTGATGCGGGAGTTGAGGCTGACGCCGGTGCAGGTGAAGCGGCGTCGCGGGCTGACCGTGGCGGACAGGGCTGCCAGCCCTGTCCCGGACCTGGCGGGGCGGGACTTCACCGCGGAGGAGCCCGGAGCCAAGCTGGTCGGCGACATCACCGAGATCAAGACCGAGGAAGGGCCGTTGTATCTGGCGACGGTCATCGACTGTTCTTCCAAGGCGGTGATCGGCTGGGCGTTGGATGTGCGATATCCGGCCGGTTTGGTGTGTGCTGCTCTCGACATGGCGGCCAGGCGGATCGATGTTCCGGATGGAGCGATATTTCACTCGGCTCAGGGAAGTCAATATACGTCTCGCGAGTTCGCTGTCACGTTGAACGGGCATGGTTTGAGGCAGTCGGTCGGGCGGACTGGGATCTGCTTCGACAATTCGCTTGCCGAATCGTTCTTCGGCAAGCTTAAGACAGAGTTCGTCCATCATCGCAGATTCGCGAGTGTGCCGGAAGCTCGTAGGGCTGTGGTCAGGTATATAGAGGTCTTCTACAATCGGCGCTGTCTGCATTCTGCGCTAGGATATCGGCCGCCGTTGGAAGTGCTCGACGAGTGGTTCGATATTCGCGCTGCTGCATGATATAGTCCATTTACTCCGATGTCCGGAAAACACGGGACATATCAGAGGGCTTTGTCGCAGGTGAGGCGGCGGTTTCCGTTGACTGGCATGCGTCGGCTCCGACGGTGAAGAGTCCAAACAGAATGCCGATCCATCGCTTCCTGCGGCGTCTTCGCACCCCTGACCCCCTGATTGCCCAGGATTACCGATTGTTGACTTCTTGTAATTCTGGGTATCACGCGACCCTCTACGTTGGGCAATGGGCGTTACCGCCCCCAATCGACGTAGGCGGGAGGATAAGAATGGCTGATCTTGTGGAGATCCGGTCGAGGTGACATTGCCCCGTTCACAGATCGAGGAGCGCCTCGTGTCCACCGGACATAGGCCGCGAGATCAGGCCCGTGACGCGCGAGTGATCTCATCCAGCGCGAGCCGGGTGAGGAGCTCTCCCTTGCCTGATATTTCGTGGAGAGCGGTCCTCATCTCCTCCAGCTGGCGGAATACCGTTCCGTAGGTGCGTTGCACTTCGGGCGAGGGTAGTCTAGGGATGATGGCCTTTCGCAACTCCTTCCTAATGCCGGAGGAGGAGCCGCCGCTGGGTAGGAGGTTGTGGGCGCTCCGCAGGAACCCGGCGAGGAACTCTGGCTCAACGTCTCGTCGATTGATCCGGATAAGTGTCTGCTGTGTCGCCAGTACTGTGGGTTGTCGGGCGACCTCGACGTCGAGGCGGTCCGCCTGGGGTGTGACGACGAGGTCCTTGGCCTCACTCCACAGTTGTTCGTCCTTCCCGGGGCGATGGATCTCCAATATCCCCGCGTGGGCCAGTTCTCCTACCGTCGTCAGGGAAACAGCGAGCGGATCCGGACGAGGCTCTCGCGGCAGCAGTTGGCGGATGCGCTCAAGAAGGTCGTTGATTTCGCCCGTGAGTGACTGAACTGTGGTCGGATCCCATCCGTCGCCGGTGAGGTATCTGGCAGGGGTCAGATCGTTGTCGTCATCCAGCAGATCCATAGTCGCCACCAACTGGCCTATCGAAGGCTCCGCTGTAGGCTCACGCAGGTATGCGGTCCACGCGGAGGCGATCTCAGCGATGCGATTCTCTGCCGCCGACGCGAACCATACCGTCGGAGGCGGCATGCTGCCTGGGACGGGCTTGGCCAGGAGCCACAGGTGTGCAGGAATTCCGGCAGTGGACGCCATCGAGGATGGTAGATCGATGATGCCCCGAAGGGCTCCCTTGCGGATCAGGTTTGCCCGGATCCGGCGGCCGGAGCGCCGGTTGGCAGCAGTGACGGGCATGAGTATCACCACAGCGCCTCCCGGTTTGACGTGGGCCAACCCGTGCTGAACCCAAGCCAGTTCGGACTCCATGCGCGGAGGGAGGCCGTACTCCCACCTGGGGTCGGCCGCCAGTTCGTCAGGCCCCCAGTCCCTCTCGTTGAAGGGCGGATTGCACATGACCGCGTCTGCCTGTTCGCCGTCGAACGCATCGGCGTGGAGGGAGTCTTCAATGCCCACAACGGCATGGTCGGTGGAGAGCGCCAGTCGGATGGCCGCGACCTGAGCGAGATCGGCGTCGCGCTCCTGGCCGAGGAGCCGCCTGTTCCCCTCAGCTGCCGCGACGAGTAACGTCCCTGTTCCGCAGGCAGGATCGAGGAGTGTGCGCGGCAAGCTACCCACGAGGGCGGACATCAACTCCGCGAGGACAGGTGGACTTGCGGCGTAGCTGCGCTGCTGTGCTTCCAGGAAGCGTGTGGTGAAGTACTCAAACAGTGACGCTGCGCCTTGTTGGCGGGCGAGTGCGGCCAGATCTCTCAGCAGCGGACCGGTCCCTGCCGGGAGCCTGCTGGGGAAGACTGCTCGCCCGCGGAAGATCTTGCGCACCACCGCCGGGACTTCCGTCTCAAGGGCCTCATCACTCAGGTGGGCCAGCGTCTGCCACTCGCCGTTCCGGACGAGAGCTATGAAGGCTCCTGTCGCGGCAAGTACCTGCGCGAGGCGTAGGTCATCACCGAGAGCCTTGAGCGCATGCCACAGCTTGCCTTCGGGAGAGAGCCGCACGTCGGGCTTGTTCTCCTGCAGCCACGCCTCCACTTCTCGCAGGGAGAACAACGGGCTTGCGGTTGTCCCGCCTACCGGCTGAGGAAAGTCGGCGTGACGGCGCCGCCAGTTGCCGATAAGAGCGCGATCTTTACCAGCAATTCGGGCTATTTCCGCACTCGTCGCAAGCGCCTCAGCACCCATCGTGACCTCCACAAACACGTGTTGCAGCGACCCTATCCAGAATGACTAGTTCACGTCGAGTTCGACATCATCTCTTGTTTGCAGAGCAACCATGCGCTCTACTTGGTTGCAGTGCGATAAGGAGGAGTCGTGGACTTCGCTCGCTTCGAGGGCAACCCAGACGTTGTCCGCTTGTCCGCCAGTCTTCTCGACCAGCGGGAATCCAACTGCCGAGACTTCGCCGCCCTCAAGGCGCGGCCGAAGGTGAGGTCCACCGTTCGGGAGCGCCGCCGGTACAACTCTCTGGAGAACTTTCCGCTTGGCCCAGTCACGGAGGTCCTCAACGCGGTGGAGTTCGACGGGGACGAGATCGAGGAGGCCGTGGAGAAGGTCCTCGCCGGTGGCCGGAGCGTGATTCACCCCGGTGTCGAGACTTGGGTACGGCACGCCTGCTCGACCTACCTCGAGGTAGCCGAATCACTAGCGGCTCAGCTCATGCACGAGCAGGTGGTGATCGCACCTGCCCGTCATCCCCGCATCGTCCAGGTCGGCCCTGCGGAGAAGTTCCGGGCGTTGACCGCCTGGGGACGCTGGTATGAGTCCCCGGATGGGTCCTATGTGGAGTTCCGGCGGCTGCGCATGGGAAAGCCGTTGGCGGAGCAGGCGTCCACGCTGGCGATGGCCTTCGTGGCGGCAGCAGGACGACCGGTCGTCAACCCTCGGGAGCTCTATACGGAGATTCCGGTCAACGTCCAGATGGGCCACCGTACGCCGCAGCGGATCCGTGTGCTCGACGTGGGCCTCACCACGGGGACCGACCGCGTCCTGATCGACATGGGACCCGAAGAGATCCGTCGGGCCTACCAGAGCAGCGCCCAGCCGATAGCCACCAGTCTGTTGCGCGGCGGAAGTCGTACTCCCGGTGGGAACTGCGTGGACTGCAAGGCGAGGAACGGGTGTGATGCGGTGCCGGTCGTCCCCGGCCTGCTGGGCCTGGCTGAGCGCGGTACACACCGCCGTACCTGGTCGATCACCACCTCCCGGTACTACGAGTTCTGTCCGGCTCAGGCACACCTGAAGTCGGTGCACCTGCCTTCGGAGTGGACTCCTGGCGAGGCGGAGATGCGCGGGCGCGACGTGCACCGGTGGCTGGAAGTGGCTCACGAACGTGGTGTCCCGTGCTCCTCAGATGATCTTCCTGAGGCGGGCGCGGAGGACTTCGGCCTCGCGCGGCAGCTGATGGAGCGGGCCGACTACGCGCGTGCCCGTCCCTACCTGGTTCAGCACCTCACGGTATGTCCGCTCCGTGGACCGGGAGCGGTGACCGATGTGCGTGCCGAGCCCAGGATCGCCGCCTATGACTCCGCCTCCGATGTCCTTGTCTTGGCCAACCCGGATCTGCTGCGCAGGGTCGATGGACGGTTGGTGTATCGGGAACAGAAGACCTCCGCAGCATTGCGCGGGATCACCGCGGAGAACGCTCTGGACGCGGTTCCCCAGCTGGCGCTGGCAGTCTGCCTGATCGCGGCTGGGACGTTCGGCGATACCGATGGGCTCGTGGAGCTGGAACAGCTCCACCCCGATGCGGTAGTGCCGGTCCTGGAATTCGACACCAGCAAGCCTGAGATCGTCGCCGCAGCGCGAGCGATCATCCATCGGCGGGTCAGGGCCTGGCACGTCGACACCGAGTTCCGGGCCAAGCCCGGCTGGTGGTGCGGATCCTGCCCGGTGTCCCGCTGGTGCCCGGACGCGCCAGCTGGGACGTTCCCCGGGCCTGGCATCCGGGCAGATCTGCTCGCCGATGACGACGAGCCGCCCTTCTAACAAGTTGGAGAACGATTCATGAACACCAGCCTGACGGCACTGGCCCGTCCTGTCACCGCGGCGGTTCGCGCGGGCTACGCCTGGAGCGTCCGGCGTGAGAAACCCGAGGCCTGGCTTGAGGTTGCCAGGATGACCGGCGTGATCATGCGGCACCTTGGGCCGGGAAGCGCCCCGGTCACCCCCTCCGAGCTGGTCGCCTTGTTGCACCAGCCGCTGGGCGTCTGGCTGTCGGGTGCCGATCCCGTCCTCGGCGAGTTAGTGATTCTCGACGAGCACGATCGCCTGACCGACGACACGTACGGCATCGCGTGCGACTACACCACGGAGGTCCTCGCCGGTCAGGAGGATCCCGGAGCCCGATGGCTGCCGAAGTGGCGCACTCATCGGGCCGAGCAGGTGGAGCAGGAGGCGTTCCAGCGTCTGGTGTCGGGCTCCGACGAGGACTACAGCGTGGGACGCCGATTCCTCGTCGAGCACCCGGCGGGGGCGTCGGACGACTTGCTGGACCGGCAGACGGACCTTGGCCTGCGGCCGCTGGTCAGCTACGAGCCCATCCCGCAGCACCGCCAGGAGGCGGGGCGCTGGTGGGCCTGCCCCGTCTGCCACTGGCCCATGGCGATCTCGCCGTCCGGCCACGTCACCTGTCGCTTCCGGCCGCATCGAGCCACCTACACACTGACCGATGGCTTGCGGATTTTGCCCGCAGACGGCGCGCCCCCGGCTCCCCGGGCGCAGTCAGCCAATGGAGCCGTCTGCGTCGACGAGTCGATCTGGCGTTTCGTGGTGGTCCCGGGGGTGGTGGAGATCCGCCTGCATGATCGTCTCGATCGGCTACCGGGCGTCAGCGCAGCCCTCTACCCGGGCAAGGACCGTTTCGACGTCGGTGTCCGCAGGGCGGGGGAGGACGACTGGCTCGTAACCCTGGACGTCAAGGACTTCTCTTCACCCGCCGCGCTTGCCGCGAAGGTGACCGACCGGCCGATCGCCGCGGGGGTCCTGGTTGTCCCCGACTACCGGCGAGACCAGCTTGCCCAACTCAAGCGACTCCTGCCAGGCATGGACATCGCCACGGAGAGCCAGATCTATCGGCGGACCAGCCGTCTTTCCCGGGAGGAACAGTGATCGCACCACGCAAGAAGAGCAGGCCGCTGGTGGTGTCATGCGCGTTCGCCCTGGCGGAAGCGTTCTTTGCCGACTGTACGGCGATGCGCGCGCAACTCCTGCTGACCGGCAGGATCGATGTCTGGTCCGGATATCGGCAGCTGAACGAGGAAGATCGTGAGCGGCTGAGCACCCTTCTGCGGCACCGGGGAGATGATCTCGCCAGTCTGGAGGTGTTCGCCAAGGCCCTGCGCGAACTGGGCAGCACCGACGAACTCGACGGCTACCGTTACGCGGGCGGGTCGGTGATCCCCATCCACGGCCTGCGGCCACGAGACCACGCCGATCGGCTGCTCGGCAAGCTGACCGCCCTCCAGGGCAATTCACTCCTGCCGATCGCCAAGCCCGGGCGATACTTCACCACCCTTCGGTCGAGCACCGCGGTGGAAGCCTGCTTCGACCTGACCGACCTGAGCACCTCCCGGACCTCGGCGCCTCAGGTCAGATCGGCACCCCGCGTCGGGCAGGTTGAGATCCCCGTGGACGAACTCAGCAAGATGGCCGGTCGCATCGACCTCGCCCGTGGGGAAAGTCACCGGCGCAAGCGAGTGGACGCCCTTTTCGCCAACCTCTCCGGCTTCGGCGGTGACGTGATGGTGATCCAGTCAGGCGATGTCATCAAGTCGCTCATGGCGCCGACCGGCTTCGGTAAGAGCGTGCTGATGGAGGTTCTCGGCACTCTGCTGGCGGAAAAGGGCGTGCCCATCGCCTTGGTGGTCCCCACCCGTGTGGGCGCACTCGAGCTCGCCTTCCACATCGAGAGCAACCTGCGCCTCCTGGGCATCGATGGATCATGCACGCCGCTCGTCTCGCCCAAAGGCGTGATGAAGGATGCCGAGGAGCTAGCCAAGACCAATCAGGCGTTCGGGGATTGGGCCTTCGAACGGCTCGCATATGGCTGCGCCCTGTCCGGGGCCACCGAGACCGAGGAAAGCGTAGACACCTGGTCGCCGGGCCGGGAACCCTGCCGCGACCTGCGCTTCAAGCATCGGCACGGCCGACGGCACGCCTGCCCCTGGCGCGATGGCTGCGGCAAGTTCCGCCTCATGCGGCAGGCGGTGACCGCCGATGTGATCGTGACGGCGCATGCCACCTTCTTCTCCGGTGGGATGCACATCCCGCTGGACGCTGGTCACGAGACCACTGATCAGATGAGCGTGGAGGAGTTCCTCCTGCGCCGCTGCCAGCTCATCGTCATCGACGAGGTAGACCAGTTCCAGCGCTCGGTAATCAATCGCAGCGCTCGTCACCTCAAGCTGGCCGAGGGGCGCAGGAGTACGCCGATTCATCGGCTCGACGACGATTTCCGGAGCATCTTCGGCAATGTCCTGCCGGAATCCGATGGTGAGGTGCGGGCCATCCTCTCGGATCTGCGGCTGCTTTCCGAGCACTACATTGCCAACCTCGCCAAAGGCTGGATGCCGCCCGTGCGGAGGTCCAAGCGCACCTACCGGACCGACCACTGGCTGGTGCCGCGAGGCTACGACGCCTGGATCGTCGCCCGGCTGCTCGGTCTGCCCGACTCGGGCCGACCGGTCACCTCCGACGAGGTCGAAGCGCTCCAGGCGATCTTCGGCGCCCCGGACGCACGTTCGGTGACGCCGCTTCCACTCGCCAACCTCGGGGCGGACGAGGCGGCCGAGGCTCGGGCGAAGATGACCGTCTCGCTGACGGCGATCTCCGCTGGCTGCCGGACAGGGATCCTGATGGAGCACAAACAGGCGCTAGCCGAGGCGCTCCGACTCGTCATTACCGATGATCAGACCCGTGGCACGACTGTGGATCGTCTGGTCCGCCGCGCTCACCTCGAACCCCTTCGCCGCAAGTTGTCCGAGCTCTTCTACCACACGCCCCACCTGCGCTCCCTGGGGGCGGACGCCGCCGAGACGATCGCTGACGCGCTGGGCGGATTCAGCCGCTGGGACGCCATGCCCGCCAGCCCGCTGGGCCGCTTGTTCTTCGCGTTCAAGGAGCGTTATGGCGAGGAGGCTCCCGAGGAGACTACGCTGTCGGTAGCCGCTTTCGGCGGCGACCCTCACGGATATGTCCGCTATCTCGGCGAGCTCACCGCAAGGGGTCAGGTGGGGGTGCCGCGTGCCGTCTTCGGACTCTCCGCCACCAGCTACTTTCCCGGTGCGCCCCACCACCATGTCTTCACCGAGCCGACCTGGTTCGTCCCGGACACGGACGCCTCGGGGGTGACGATCCACGATGCCCGCGTCTACACCGGCGACGGCGCCGTGCGGATCTCCGGTGTCCAAGGGCGCCAGCGTGAGCTGAATCTGGCCGACGTGGGTGAGGGACTCTACCGCCTCAAGCTGGCTGGCCGCTTGCGGGACCTGGCCGCACAGCGGGTGGCTCGCGGAACCCCTGGACGCGATCGTATCCTTGTCGCCACCACCTCTTATGACAGTGCGCTGATCCTCGCCGAGGGCATGCTCCGGGCGGGCGCTCCGCAGGGAAGTCTCGCGCTGCTCTCCAGAGCGGGCCAGGAGTACACCGCTCGGGACACCCGCTGGCATGTCCTGCCGGCCGACCGGGTGCAGACGTTCCCCGAGACCGGCGCGGAGATCCTCATCGCGCCACTCGCTCTGGTGGAGCGCGGGGTGAACATCCTGGACGGTGAGGTGTCCGCGCTCGGGGCGATCTACATGGTCGTCCGCCCCATCCCGATCCTCGACGAACCGGCCGAACTACTCGGGCACATCAACCACCGGCTCTGGTCCGACACGCTCCGCACCGACCCCGACGCCAGGGACGCGCTCGATCGGCTCGACGAGCGGATGAAGCAGGCGGGCCGGCACTTCGAGGAGATAGTCCGCTCCGCGCAGTACTTTCGCTCGCTCCCGGAATGGGTGCAGCTCGGCATCGTGGCGGAAATCATGATCGGTCTCATCCAGCTGGTTGGCCGGGCTCGACGGGGCGGCACCCCTGGCGAGGTCTACCTCGTGGACGACGCCTTTTTCGACGCCGGTGGCCGCTCCGACCTGCCCCACCTCATCGCCAGGTTGCGGGAGCGCTGGCAGGACACCGGCGAACTGGCCCGGCTGACCACCCTTTACGGCCCGACCCTCCTTGCCTTCTTCGACTTCGCGGATCGCATGAACCGCCTAACCTCCGCGGGAGACCTCCCATGATGATCACCAACGCCTTCCGTATCCCCACGGGCCTCCTGGGCGAGGTCTGGGCCTATCCGATGACGACTGCTCTCACCGCTGCCTTCGACCAGCTCAGCGAAGTGTGGCGACGCAAGTCGAACAACGAGCACGCCCGCGCGCCGTACCAGTCGCTGGCCACCGCGCTGAGCGCGGTCACCGGTCAGCCGGTCATGATCCTTCGGGGACCGCGCACCTACCAGGATCCACCCTGGCTGATCACCACAGCGCAGATTCCCCCGGCACTGCTGCGGCGGGCCACCCGCGTCTGGGAGCGTCTCGCGCGTGGCAACATCGACGCCAACGTCATCGGGCCACTGATCAGCGAGATCACCCCGGAGCGGCTGCATGTCGCGGACGAGGTCGACACAACCGTCCCCGGCCGCGTCACCGCGTCCAACTGGGTCTACCGAGTTCTGCGCTGGAACCTGGCGAGGGCGCTCGCCGAGACACCTGTCCGGTTCGACAGTCGCGAGGTGGAATTCCGGCTAGACAGCAACGGTGACATGGTGGCGTGGGATGACCCGATCACGCTGCCGCTGCGCAAAGGCGGCCTGGCCACCGGCATCATCAAGATCTCGCTCAGCGTGAAGACGTTGCCGGGCATCGGCGATCTGGTGTGCATGCCGACCATCAGCCTGGCCAGGCTGGTCTCCGCCTGGCCGAGGGTGAAGTCCGCGTGGATCGACCACGGCCGGCCGACCCTGCTCCGTGTCCCAGTCGGCACGATCAGGACGGAGACCGGGTTCGTCAGCCTGTGCCGCGACTACAGTGCGCAGGTCGTCGAGGAATGCGGCCTCGAACCGCTGCCCTGGGGAGAGGATGTCCTGGTCGCTCGCCCCGAGCGGGTCCGGGCCTGGCGGAGTGTCAACGGATCGCATCCGCTCGGGACCGGAGTGGGTGCCAGAACCTATCTCCGATTCGCCGAGCACGCCGACAAGCTGGCCGGCGTCGAGCCGGTGACCTATCAGCTCACCCGGACGAAGGTGCTCAAGAACGCCGCCGACGCCCCTATCGGTTCCGCGTCACTGGACACGGCGGTAAGGGCGGCCGGCCTGGACCGGCTCCGTATTGTTCACCTCTCGGCGCATTCAGCCACTCGGGATCGGGTACGGCTCGCGCTCGACGGCTATCGCCAGGAGCCGCTCTCCTCGGAGCTGGGCACCATTCACCCGCTGACGACGACATCGGATTTCGTGGCCTTCGACCTGCCCGAAACACTCGCGCACGGCGTCGCCGACCGATCCCGGCTGCTCGACCAGGCTCCGTTGCTCAAGCCGGAACCCGGCACCTTGGTCGTCGCTCTCGTGGACACCTCCTACGAGGGGCAGAAAGTGACGGACGACGCCAAGGGGCCGCTCAGGCGAGAGCTGGCCAAGCTCAGCGTGCCCAGCCAGTTCATCGCGATCCCGCCGGGTTCCGACGGTTCCCGTGCGAAACCAAAGAAGGAGAACGACCCGGATTTCCCCGTGGTCACCGCGATCAAGGATCTGCTTCGGGCAGCCGGAATGACGGACGATCGCCTGGCTGCCGCCGTCGATCTGCGGCCGCATCCACTCGATCGCGACATGTGGCTGGTCGGTGTCCACGTCCGGATCCAGAACTCGAAGAACGGCAACGGTAGCCGACCGTACCTGGTCCACACCATGGTCGCCCTGCATGCCAAGCAGGACCGTCAGGCTCCCTGGGATCTGCGTATGTATGTCCCCGGTCAGGGTTGGCTCCAGCACGTCGCCGGGCTGACCGCCTTCCACGCCGGCCCCATCGGAGCCGCCATCGGCAACCAGCAGCAGGCCTTCGCCGGGCTCCGCGGCCTGGTGGACAACGCGCTCAGTGAGTTGCCTGGCGACGATCCGATCGTGGTGATGGCCGACGCCGACGAGACGCGGCGGGTCTGGTCAGGGCTCTGCGACGGCAAGCTCTGGCGGGGCCTACTGCCCGGCGACGGCCTCGCCCGGGCGGAGGAGATCACTGTGGTCCGGGTGGGGACGAGCGACGAGGCGGTGCCCCGCCCGGTGACCTTCACTGATGGCAAGCAGTCCGCCGACCCGGACAAGCCGGCCTCGCCGCGCAACCGGATCTACGAACTGGCCGGGGACGACGGGAGCCGGAGTTGGCTGCTCGGCCATGCCTCACGCCTGTTCAACCAGGGAAGCAAGGGCAGGGTCGGAGCCGATTTCACCCGCTTCACCTTGCCCGCCAAGCGCGTCGACGAGCAGGGCAACAACTGGCATGCCTTCACCTGCACGGAGTTCGTCGTGGTCCGGCCGGGGCTGATCAACGAGGATCACGCGGTGGCGATGGCCTCTCGGCTGTGTGCACAGCCCCTGTCCTGGGACGCTCAGACTCGCTGGCCGGTGCCGCTCCATCTGGCAAACATCGCTGATGAGGATCACCCGAATTTTCGGACGGGTAACGGCGATGAAGATCTTTTGTGATCTATCCATAGCGGGTAGCCTGACCAGGGATTGTGTCGAAGAGGAGCAGGTGTGGAGCAAGGTGTGATCGCCGGTCGCTTTCGCCTCACGGGCGCCATCGGCAAGGGCAGCATGGGGGAAGTGCACCGCGCCGAGGACCTGAACACCTCAGACCAGGTGGCGGTAAAGCTCATCCTGCGCAGCCCGAAGCTCGAACCGAAGGCGGTGGAGCGCTTCGCCCGCGAGGTGCGCATTATGCGCAGGCTCCAGCACCTCAACCTGCCGGCGACCATCGACGGTGGAGTGGCCGATGGCGGGCGACCCTACCTTGCTATGGAGCTCCTGGACGGCCATCCGATCAGTCGGCTCATCGACGAGCACCCGCAACTGCCCGTCCCCTGGGTGGCGGCGCTGGGCGCGCAGATCGCCAATGGGCTGGCCGCGGCCCATCTGGCCGGGGTGGTTCACCGTGACCTCAAACCCGCCAACGTGATGCTGGTCACGGGAGGTGTCGCGAAGGTCCTCGACTTCGGCCTGGGCCGGTTGATCGACGAGATGGACACCAGCCTCACCAGCACCGGGATGACGGTCGGCACCGCCCGTTACATGGCGCCGGAGCAGTTCCGCGACTCCAAGGTTACGCAGGCGGCCGACCTCTACGCTCTCGGTTGCCTGCTGTTTGAGCTGCTCGCAGGTGTCCCGCCCTTCCACAGCGAATCCGTTTACGAACTGGCCCGCAAACACCAGGAAGAGGAGCCGCCGCTTCTCCAGCTGCTCCGGTCCGATGTTCCCGACGAGCTGGCCCGGCTGATCAGGCGGCTGATGGCCAAAGACCCGGTGACCCGGCCCGACGACGCGGTAACCGTGCGCGACGCGCTCCTGCCCTTTGCGACCGGCGGCGTGCGCCTCGCCGGGTGGGAGGATTTCAACCCGGTCCGCGATGCCGAGACTCCCGCCACGCCTGCCGTACCCGAGATCAGGCAGAGCGGTCCAGGCATGGACGTCTTCGGTGTGCACGGGCAGCTGCTCAAGGACTACCGGGCCTTCACCGAGGGCGGCATTATCATCCGTGACGAGCGGATCTCCGCCTTCGTCGAGGACGACCTGGACGCCAAGTCCCAGTGGCCGGATCCCTGGCTCTCGCTCAACCCATTCTTCGCCTCCGGCGGGACCGTCCTGGAACTGGTCTCGGAAAAGGTCCTGCACGAGGAGTGTGCGCGAATCTTCCAATGGGGCAAGACGGAGGACGGTCGGGTCTGCGACGGCAAGCCGCTCACGCTCCATCGTCACCAGCGCGCGGCCATCGAGGCGGCGCAGGGTGGCGACTCCTATGTGCTGACGACCGGCACGGGTTCCGGCAAGTCTCTCTCCTACATCGTGCCCATCGTCAACCGCGTTCTGCGCGCACGTGAGGAGGAAGGGCCCCAGGCGCGCAAGCGGGTCAGGGCGATCATCGTCTACCCGATGAACGCCCTGGCCAACAGCCAGCGGCAGGAGCTGAAGAAGTTCCTCACTGATGGTTACGGCATGGGCCGCGAGCCGGTGACCTACGCGCGTTACACCGGGCAGGAAACCGACGAGGAGAAGCAGGAGATCCGCGACAACCCGCCGGACATCCTGCTCACCAACTACGTGATGCTGGAGTTGATGCTGACGCGGCCGGAGGACCGACGTTCGCTCATCCGGATGGCGGGCGACCTGGAGTTCCTCGTCTTCGACGAACTGCACACCTATCGCGGCCGTCAAGGCGCGGACGTCGCCCTGCTCATCCGGCGGGTCCGCGAGGCCTGCCGGGCGACACGCCTGCAGTGCATCGGCACCTCCGCCACGATGTCCAGCGAGGGCACGGCGCAAGACCGCCGCGAGGCCGTGGCCCGTGTGGCGACCACTCTGTTCGGCACGCCCATCACTCCGGACAATGTCATCGGCGAGACCCTGGTCCGGGCCACGGGAGAGCCGCCGACGACCGTGCCCGCCGAACGCCTACGGTCGCCCGCCGCGCCCCGCGCCTACGCCGACCTGCTGAATGATCCGCTGGCCCGCTGGATAGAGGCGCGCTTCGGCCTGGCCACGGACAACGCCGGGCATCTGATCAGGCAGCGCCCTGCCAAGATCGAGGAGGCGGCCGGGGAACTGGCCGCCGCCAGCGGCCTGCGTCAGGACACGTGCGCGCACGCTATCCGGCACACGCTCAAGGCCGGCTCGGAGGCGAGGCATCCGGTCACCGACCGGCCGCTTTTCGCCTTCCGCCTGCATCAGTTCCTGTCCAAGGGCGACACCGTCCACGTCACCCTCGAGCACACCGTCACCCGCTATCTCACCCGCGACTATCAGCTCGTCCAGCCCGGCTCCGGCGGGAAACTGCTCTTCCCGCTGGCGTTCTGCCGGGAGTGCGGCCAGGAGTACCTCACGGTCTGGCGTTCGGAGAAGAACGGTCAGATCTTGTACGGCACGCGCCCCGACACCGCCGCCTCCGGCGGCCGAAAGGGAGACGGCTACCTCCACGTCGACGACGAGCGCCCCTGGCCGCTCACCGCCGAGGAGGCCATCGGGGAGCGCAGGTTGCCCGAGGCCTGGCTGGAGTTCGACGAGCAGGGCAACGAGGTGGTGCGTGACACCTACCGGGACAAGCTGCCGAGCGGTGTCCACGTCGACCCCTACGGCGTCGAGGGCCAGGGCGAACTGCGAGCCGCTTTCATCCCCGCACCCTTCGCCTTCTGCCTGCACTGCGGCGTCAGCTACGAGCAGACTCGCGGCAAGGACTTCGCCAAACTGGCCCGTCTCGACCAGGAAGGCCGGTCCTCGGCGACCTCGCTGGTCTCCGCGTCCATCGTGCGCTCGCTCAAGCAGGCGCCCGCCGAGGCGCTCGACAAGAAGGCGCGCAAGCTCCTCACCTTCGTCGACAACCGGCAGGACGCCTCGCTTCAGGCCGGTCACTTCAACGACTTCGTGCAGATCACCCAGTTGCGCTCCGCGCTCTACCAGGCCGCGCTCGAAGCGGGCGAGGAAGGCATCACCCACGAGGACCTCGCCGCCCGGGTGTCGACGGCGCTGGGCCTCTCGGTCGCCGACTACACGGGCGGCGACGACCTGCCACCGTCCCTGGCCCGCAACGCCGCCAGGACGCTGCGCGACGTGATCGCCTTCCGGCTCTACCTGGATCTGGAGCGGGGCTGGCGGATCACTATGCCCAACTTGGAGCAGACCGGTCTGCTGGTGATGGACTACTTGGATCTCGACTGGATCGCCCGGCAGCAGGTGCGCTGGGACGAGTGCGAGACGCCGCTCCGGACGGCCAAGCCGGGACAGCGCGCGGAGATCATGCGAGCGCTCCTGGACGAGATGCGCCGTGCCCTCGCCATCGACGTCCAGCACTTCCGCGAGGACTTCGACACGCTCCAGCGCGCCAGCGAGGAGCGGCTCATCGACCCCTGGGTCCTCACCCCCGGCGACCGACCCAAGGTGGGCACCGCCTACGCGCAGGGGTCGCGGCCCGGCATCGACCGCTCGGGACTGTTCATGTCCGGTCGCGGCAAGTTCGGCAAATATCTGCGCCGGGTCCACTTCACCGACCTGTCAACCGACGAGGCCCAGCAGGTCATCGTCGATACGCTCAAGGTCCTCACCAAGGCCGAACTCGTGACGAAGGTCGAATCCGCGCCGCAGCGGACCGGACGTTACCCCAGGCGCGCGGCGGGACCCGTCGTCACGGGTTACCGCATCTCGGCCGCCGGTCTGATCTGGCGGGCGGGCACCGGTGAGACCGGTGTTCACGATCCGCTGACCCGCACCTACGCCAGCGGCGACGGCCCTCGCGTGAACACCTTCTTCCGCGACCTCTACCGGGGCGCCGCGAGCGCGCTGGCCGGGCTGTCGGCCCGCGAGCACACCGCCCAGGTCGATCCGCTGGAACGGGAGCGGCGCGAGGAAGCCTTCCGCAACGCGGAGCTCAAGTTGCTCTACTGCTCGCCCACGATGGAACTCGGCGTCGACATCTCCGAGCTCAACGCCGTCATGATGCGCAACGTGCCGCCGACCCCGGCCAACTACGCGCAACGCAGCGGCCGCGCGGGCCGCTCCGGCCAACCGGCGCTGGTCACCACCTACTGCGCGACCGGGAACAGCCACGACCAGTACTACTTCCGCCGCTCCGAGCGCATGGTGGCCGGGGCGGTGGCCCCTCCGAGGCTCGACCTGGCCAACGAGGATCTCGTCCGCTCACACGTGCAGGCGATCTGGCTCGCCGAGGCGGGGCTCAAGCTGGGCCGGGCGATCCCCGACGTCATCGACGTCTCCTACGACGAGGACGCCCGCTACCCCGCCCCCGCCCTACCCTTGCACGACCACGTCGTCGAGAAACTGAACGACGGGCTCGCTCAGGCCAGGGCGGTGGAAGCGGCGGGCCGGGTTCTGGGCGCGCTGATCCCCGACTTCGAGCAGACCACATGGTGGGATGAGGACTGGCTGGCGGAGAAGGTACGGCGGGCGCCGACCCAGTTCAACGCCGACTTCGACCGCTGGCGCGACCTGTTCAGAGCGGCCCTGATCGACCAGGCGGAGCAGAACCGCCGGGTGCTCGACCACACCCTCACCGAGGGCGACAGGAAGAAGGCCGTGGGGCGGCGCCGGGAGGCCGAGACCCAGCTCAACCTGCTGAAGAACGAGAGCGTCGACAGCAGGTCAGTGCTGTCGGACTTCAACCCCTACCGCTACCTGGCCAGCGAGGGCTTCCTGCCCGGCTACTCCTTCCCCAGGCTGCCCCTGGCTGCCTACATCCCGACCACGGGCCGGCGCTTCGGCGACGGCGACTATCTGCAGCGTCCGCGGTTCCTGGCGATCCGCGAATTCGGGCCGGGCGCGCTCATCTACCACGAGGGCGCCCGCTACCAGGTCGAGCGCATCCAGCTCCCGGCCGACAAGAGCGGCGAGGTGGACACCGGCGCCGCCTACCGGTGCGAGCACTGCGGCTACCACCACGAAGACGACGACCAGCCCAACCGCTGCGACATGTGCAAGCAGCCGCTCGGCGATCTGACCTCGGGGCTGCTCAAGCTGCACACCGTCTACACCAGACGCCGGGAGCGGATCTCCTCCGACGAGGAGGAGCGCCGCCGGGCGGGCTTCCGCCTGGTGACCTCCTACCGCTTCCACGATCACGGCGACCGGCCCGGCCGCCGTGACGCGCTGGTCTCCGACGGCGTCGGCCTGCTGGTCACGTTGTCGTACGGTGACTCGGCCACCGTGCGCATCTCGAATCTCGGCCGCGTCCGTGCCAAGGAAGGAGAGCCGGACGGCTTCTGGCTCGACCCGGCCGACGGCAGATGGATGAACGAGAAGGACGCCGCCGACGCGGCGGGCGACTCCGATGAGATGCCCGTCGTCGACGCCGAGGGCAACGAGAAGCGGCGCCGGAAGCGGGTCATCCCCTTCGTCGAGGATCGGCGTAACATCCTGGTGCTCAAGCTGGATACACCGCTGAACCCGTCCACTGCGCTGTCGCTCATGTACGCGCTGGAACGCGGCATCGAGGCCGCGTTCGAGCTGGAGGATGTCGAGCTGAACAGTGAGTTGCTGCCGCCGGACGAAGGACCGCGTGACCGGATCCTGTTCACCGAGGCAGCCGAAGGTGGCGCGGGGGTGCTACGGCTGATGCAGTCCGAGCCCGGCGCGCTGGCCCGTGCGGCCGCCGAGGCGCTGACCATCTGTCACTTCGAGCCCGATGGTGTCGACCTGGGCGGCCCGCACCCCGATCGGCCCTGTGCCATGGGCTGTTACGAATGCCTGCTCACCTATGGCAATCAGCTCAACCATGGTGCGATCGACCGCCATGCCGTACGAGAGCTCCTGTTGCGCTTCGCCGGAGCCCGAGCGGAGAGCACCGGCCGGGGCGAATCCCGCTCCGAGCAACTTGAGCGGCTGACCGCGCGGGCGGAAAGCGGCCTGGAGGGCGAGTTCGTCACCTGGCTCAAGGAGCGCGGGCTGCGCCTGCCCGACGCCGCGCAGCTCTTCGTGGCCGACGCGCTCGCCCGCCCGGACTACGTCTACCGGCTGCCGGGCGCGAACGTCGCGGTCTTCGTGGACGGCCCGGTGCACGACCACGCGGTGATCGCCGAGCGTGACGCGGAGGCCGAGGAGCGTCTCTTCTGCAAGGGCTGGGATGTGGTCCGCTTCCGCTACGACGCGGACTGGGCGACCGTCGCCGCCGAGCACGAACGTTACTTCGGAACGACACGAGGAAACCTCTGATGACCTTCACGGCCGGATCTCTGGTCTCCGCCCGCGGCCGGGAATGGGTGGTGCTGCCCGACAGCGCCGCCGACATGCTCGTGCTGCGTCCGCTCGGCGGAGCGGACGATGACATCGCCGCGGTCTTCCCGGCCTTCGAGGAGGTCACCAGCGCCCGCTTCGCTCCGCCGTCCCCTGCGGACCTGGGCAACCAGCGCGCGGCCGGGCTGCTGCGCTCGGCGCTGCGCATCGGCTTCCGCTCCGGGGCCGGGCCGTTCCGCTCCCTGGCTGGGATCGCCGTCCAGCCGCGCGCTTACCAGCTCGTGCCGCTGATGATGGCGCTGCGCCAGCGTGTGGTCAGGCTGCTCATCTCCGACGACGTCGGCATCGGCAAGACTGTCGAGGCCGGGCTGATCGCCAAGGAGCTGCTGGAGCAGGGGAGCGCGAAGGGCCTTGCCGTGCTCTGCTCGCCCGCGCTCGCCGAGCAGTGGCAGGAGGAGTTGAGGGTCAAGTTCGGCATCGACGCCGAACTGGTGCTCGCCTCCACGGTCGCGCGACTGGAGCGTGGTCTGGACCTCGGCGAGTCGCTGTTCGACCGGCATCCGCATGTCGTCGTCTCGACCGACTTCATCAAGTCCACCCGGCATCGTTATGACTTCGTCCGGCACTGCCCGGATCTGGTCATCGTCGACGAGGCCCACACCTGTGTCGCCGCCGACGACGGCTCCTCCACCCAGAACCAGCTCCGCTACGAGCTGCTCCAGCGCCTCGCCAGCGATGCCGAACGCCACCTGCTGCTGGTCACCGCGACCCCGCACAGCGGCAAGGAGAGCGCCTTCCGCAACCTGCTGGCCCTGCTCAAACCCGAGCTCGCGAACGTGGAGCTCGACACCGAGGCGGGCAGGGTGCTACTCGCCCAGCACTTCGTCCATCGCAAACGGGCCGACATCCGCCAGTTCCTCACCGTCAAGGACGGCCTGGCCGACGACAGCCTGGCCGAGGAGACCATCTTCCCATCGGACAAGCTGTTCAAGGACGAGACCTACCGGCTTTCCCCGGCCTACCGGGCGTTGCTGGAGGACGCGCTCGCCTACGCGGGGGAGCGGGTGAGCGCCGCCGAGGGCAAGCGCGAGGTCAGAATCGCCTGGTGGTCGGCGATCGCCCTGCTGCGCTCCCTGGTCTCCTCGCCACGTGCGGCGGCGCAGACGCTCCGCAAGCGGTCGGCTCCGGACGAGGCGCCGACAGCCGAGGAAGCCGACCGGATCGGCGCGGAGAGCAGTCGTGATTCGGCTGACAGCGACGCTCTCGAAGGCACGGACGTCGCCCCGGGCGCGCAGACCTCGGCCACCGTATTCCGCCTCGCCGAACTGGCCGACCGCGCCGAGCTGCTGGAGGGCACGGCCGAGGACCTGAAGCTGGCCGCGCTGACCAAACACCTGAAGGCCCTGCTCAAGGAGGGCTACCACCCGATCGTCTTCTGCCGCTTCATCCCCACCGCCGAATACGTCGCCGAGCATCTGGAGGGCAAGCTCGGCAAGCAGACCGTCGTCAAGGCCGTCACCGGCACCCTCTCGCCGCAGCAGCGACTGCAGCGGATCGAGGAACTGGCCGAACTGGCCGGCCAGGACCCCGACGCGCGCCGCGTGCTGGTCGCCACCGACTGCCTGTCCGAGGGCGTCAACCTGCAGTACTACTTCGATGCGGTGGTCCACTACGACCTCGCCTGGAATCCCACCCGCCACGACCAGCGCGAGGGCCGCGTCGACCGCTACGGCCAGCGACGAGACCAGGTGAAGGTCATTACGCTGTACGGCGGCGACAACGGCATCGACGGCAAGGTGCTGGAAGTCCTGATCCGCAAACACCGGCAGATCCAGCGAGACCTCGGCATCTCCGTCTCGGTCCCGGACGCCGCCTCCACTGCGGTGACTGACGCGATCGTGGAATGGCTGCTGATGCGCGGCCAGCACCGCGATCAGGAGGCCCTGTTCGGCATGGACGAGATCACCGGCAGGGCCGAGGCACTGGGAGCGGAGTGGAAATCCGCCGCCGAACGCGAGCGGACCTCCCGCTCCCGGTTCGCGCAGCGCGCCATCCACCCCGAGGAAGTCGCCAAGGAGGTCAAGGCCATCCGCGACACCCTCGGTGGTGACGGTGAGGTCACGGAGTTCGTCCGCCGCTCGCTGCGCGACCTCGACGCCTTCCTGCGTGAGGAGCTCACCGGCGACTTCACCGCCGACGTCAGCGGCACCCCCGCCGGGCTGCGCGACGCGCTCGCCCCAGTTCTCGGCGGCAACGCGGTGGAATCCGGCCGCCCGGTCCCGTTCCGCGCCACCGCGGCCGTGCCGCGCGGCGAGGTGGCCCTCGTCCGCACCGACCCGGTCGTCGGCGCGCTGGCCGGATATGTGCTCAACGCCGCGCTCGACAGCCAGGTGGACGGCAAACGACCCGCCCGGCGCTGTGGCGTGATCAGGACGAAGGCCGTCGATAACCGCACGGTCCTCCTGCTGGCCCGCTACCGCTTCCACCTCACGCTCCCCTCCCGGACGGGCACCCGGCAGCTCGTCGCCGAAGACGTGCGGCTGCTCGCGTTCGAGGGCTCACCCGCGAGCGAGACCTGGCTGTCACCGGAGCGGACGCTCGCCCTGCTCGACGTGACCGCCGACGACAACACCGACCGGACCTTCGCCGAGCGGACCATGCTCAGGGTCCTGGACGGCCTGCCCGCCCTCGACAGCCATCTCCAGGAGTACGGCGAGCAGCTCGCCGCCGAGCTCGACGCCTCCCATCGCCGGGTCCGGCGCGCCGCCGACGAGATCGTGCGAGGCCTCAACGTTTCCGTCCAGAAGTCCGCCGACCTGCTCGGTATCTACGTCTACCTCCCGGTTGGTGCCTGATGTCCGCCGTCGCCCGCAACCAGGTCTTCCCCGCCGTGCACACTATCGGCGGCCTGCTCCCCGCCGACATGCTGCTGCGCATCTCCGACGGGCGTGACCTGCCCGGCTCGAAGCCCGCCGACTACCGGGTCATCGGTCGACGCACTGTCCGCGACGACGCCGAACGTCACTGGGACTACCTCAAGGGAGTCTGGCAGGACCTGCGTGACAGGCTTCCGGTCGCGCCGGAAGCCGAGACACCGGCAGATCCCACCGGGGTGGCGCTCACCCAGTGGCTGGAGCCGCTCTTCACCGCCTTCGGCTTCGGCGACCTGACGCCTGTCGCCGCTCCCGGCATCCGTTCCGACGACGGCGGCAAGAGCTTCCTGATCACCCATCTGTGGCGGCACGTGCCGATCCATCTGGTGGCCTGGAACGCCGTCCTCGACAAGCGGCAGGGACCCGGCACCATCCCGCCGCACTCACTCATCCAGGAGTGCCTGAACCGGACCGACGCCCACCTGTGGGGTGTCATCTCGAACGGCCGCCAGCTGCGGCTGCTGCGCGACTCCAACGCCCTGGCCACCGCCTCCTACGTCGAGTTCGACCTGGAGGCCATCTTCGACGGCCAGCTGTTCAGCGAGTTCGTGCTGCTCTACCGGCTGCTGCACATCTCCCGTTTCCGGGTCGAGGAGGGCGGGGCGCCGTCCGCCTGCTGGCTGGAGAAGTGGCGAGCCGAGGCGATCACCTCCGGCACCCGGGCGCTGGAGTCCCACCGGGTCGGTGTCCAGAAGGCGATCACCACCCTCGGCACCGGTTTCCTCCAGCACCCCGACAACAGAGCGCTGCGCCAGACCCTGGACGTGGACAAGTTCCACGCGGCGCTGCTCCGTCTCGCCTACCGGCTGATCTTCCTTTTCGTCGCCGAGGACCGGAACCTGCTGCACCCCGCCAAGACCGACGAGGAAACCCGCCGCCGCTATGCCGAGTATTTCTCCTCCGACCGGCTCCGCAGGCATGCCGCCGCACGGCGCGGCACCACGCACCACGATGTCTATCAGGCGTTGCAGATCGTGCTTGAGGCGCTCGGCGACGAGAAGGGCCGCCCCGAGCTCGGCCTGCCCGGTATCGGCGGCCTCTTCGACGACAAGCCCGCCGACGCCCCGCTACGCGGACTCACCCTGGCCAACAAGGACCTGCTGGAGGCGGTCCGGCACCTGGCCCGCGTCCGCGACGCCGATTCCGGCCGCTGGCGCAAGGTCGACTACCGCAACATGGGGTCGGAGGAACTCGGCTCCATCTACGAGTCGCTGCTGGAGCTGGTGCCCAAGCACAGCGCCCTCGACCTCACCTTCGAGCTGGTCGACCGCGCGGGCAACGACCGCAAGAAGACCGGCTCCTACTACACGCCCACCTCGCTGATTGAGACGCTTCTCGACTCCGCCCTCGACCCGGTCATCGACGACGCGCAGAAACGCGGTGAGGCGAAGGCTGCCGAGGCGGGCGCGCCGGACCCCGCCGACCACATCGTGGCCGAACTGCTGTCGCTGACCGTCTGTGACCCGGCCTGCGGCTCGGGCCACTTCCTGGTGGCCGCCGCCCGCCGCATCGCCAAGCGGGTCGCCGCCGTGCGCGAGGGCAACCCGGAACCGACTCTTGATGCTGTACGGCACGCGTTGCACGAGGTCATCGGGCGGTGCGTCTACGGGGTGGACCTCAACCCGATGGCGGTCGACCTGGCCAAGGTGTCGCTCTGGCTGGAGGCGATGGAGCCCGGTCAGGCGCTCGGCTTCCTGGACGCGCACCTCAAGCACGGCAATGGCTTGATCGGGGCGACTCCGGCGCTGATGCGGGACGGGATTCCGACCAAGGCGTTCAAGGACGTCGAAGGGGACGATCCCGCTTACGCCAGGTTCCTGGCGGCGCAGAACGAGCAGGAGCGGAGCGGGCAGGGCGGCCTGTTCGAGCTGACCGTGGAGACGAAGGTGTCGAACACCGTATTCGCCTCAGGACTGCGGCGCATCGCCTCCGCTCCCGCAAGGACGCTGGCGGACGTGCACCGGCAGGAGGCCGAGTACCTGGCGTGGGAGTCGTCGCGCGAGTATGTGCGGGCACGGCATCTGGCGGATGCGTGGTGCGCGGCGTTCATGTGGCGCAAGACGAAGGACGCGCCCAAGCCGATCACGCACGAGGTTTTCCGCGCGCTGCAGGACCCGGAGTCGAGCGCCGCCTCGGCGGAGACGCATGCGGAGATCGAGCGACTGCGTGAGGAGTACCGGTTCTTCCACTGGCACCTGGCCTTCCCCGAGATCTTCGCCGTGCCCGAGCATGCCGACGCCTCGGTCGACCCGGCCACCGGCTGGTCGGGCGGTTTCTCCTGCGTTCTGGGCAACCCGCCTTGGGACAAGGTCGATTTCAAGGACCAGGAGTACTTCAGTACGGTCGAACCTTCGATCGCGCAGCTTTCCGGAGCTGCTCGGCGGAGCAGGATCGCTGAGTGGACTACGGAGAACCCTGGGGGAGGCAACCGGTATGTGGCTGCTCGCCGCAGGGTGAAGTCCTCCTTCCTGTTCTTCGGCCAGTCCGGTGCGTACCCGCTGTGCGGCAGGGGGCTATCCACCAAAGGCGTCAACTCGCTCCAGGTCGACCAGCTGTTCATCGAACGCTTCACGATCCTCACCAAGGGCGCCGGACGAGCTGCGGCGATCGTGCCCACAGCAATCGCAACCGGCGCCGGGGCTCAGTATCTCTTTCAGGACCTCGCGCAACGCGGTGCGCTGAGCCATCTCTTCGACTTCGAGAACAGCAAGCCGCTTTTTCCTGGGGTGCATGCAAGCTACAACTTCTGCCTCTTGTCCATCACGGGAGGTGCGCTCCGTGAGTCAGCCGCGAGATACGCGTTCTTCCTCTCGGATCCTGTCGACCTCGATGGTGGAGCGCGGGTCTTCTCACTCGCCGCCGAAGAGATCTCGCTGCTCAACCCGAATACCGGCACGCTTCCCGTCTTCCGGGAGCGGCGTGATGCCGATCTCACGCTCGCCGTCCATCGTCGCATCCCCGTTCTGTGGAACGAGGCCCGTCGCGACGGCAACCCCTGGCAGCTGATCTCCAAGCAGTTCATCAACATGACCGACGATTCCGACCTCTTTCGCACACGCGAGCAGTTGACGGCGGACGGCTGGGACCTGTGCGGCAACGTGTACGTCCGGGGTGGGGAACGCATGCTCCCGCTGTACGAAGCCAAGATGGCTCACCATTTCGACCACCGCTGGAATTCTTACAAGGGCGCGGGCAACTCCGACTACGATGCGGTTTCCCGCTCCTCGAAGGAGGATCCGGCCTGCGCCGTGCTCCCTCGCTACTGGATCGCGGATGAAGGTCTTGTCTCCACTCGTCGCAACAACAAGGAGGTCAAGATCGCCGGTGTCGCCCTCCGTCTGGACGACCTCCACTGGAGCCACGACTGGCTCCTCGGCTGGAGACGTATTGGCCGCGCGACCGACGAACGCACCTGTATCCCCGCCTTCATCCCGCGCGCCGGGGTGGGTAACACCTTTCCTCTGATGTTGCCCCGGGTGTCTCCGTCTCTCATGGCGGGACTCGTCGCCGCACAGAGCACGCTGGTCTTCGACTATGTCGGCAGGCAGAATGGCGGGGCCGACATGCCGCTGATGGTCTGGAAACAACTCCCCGTCCCGACACCGGAGATGCTGGACCCCCACATCCCCTTCATCACCCCCCGAGTCCTCGAACTCGTCTACACCGCCCACGACATGACCGGCCTGGCCCGGGATCTGGGCAACGAGGGCGAGCCGTTCCGGTGGGAGGAGGATCGGCGCGCGCAGATCCGGGCCGAGCTGGACGCCTACTTCTTCCACCTCTACGGGATCTCCCGCGAAGACGTCATCTACATCCTCGGCACCTTCCCCATCCTGCGGGAGAAGGACGAAAAGGAACACGGCGTCTATCGCACCAGCCAGCTCGTGCTCGCCGAATACGACAGGATGGCCGCCTCCGGACTAGGCCCGGACAACCCTCTGATTGACGGTGTGAACTACACCTCTGCCCTGACGCCCCCGCCGGGAAGCGGCCCACGCCATCCCGCGCGCGCAAGCCGTACAGACTGAACCTCCTTAACCCCCGAGGAGAGCACCCGTGCCCAGGCTCGACATCGCCCGCGCTGTGCTGGACGACTACGCCGCCCTGGCGAAGGAGGACAAATCGCGGCTGCGTAAAACGATCGAGATGTTCCAGCAGCTGACCATCGACCAACTGCACAGTCCCAGGGGTGTGCACCTGGAGAAGGTGCAGGGCGCCAAGGACGACAGGATCAGAACCGTCAGGATCACCCGTTCCTGGCGAGGCGTGGTGCTGGCTCCGGATGACGGTACCGACGTCTTCGTGCTGCTGCGAGTCATGGCGCACGACGCCGCCTACGACTGGGCGGTGCCCTGGAAATTCTCCGTCAACGCGGTGACGAACACCCTGGAAGTGCGGAACGAGGCCGTCATCGAGCAGCTCGTGCCCTCCATGCGGGAGGCGGCCGAGCAGGCGCCGAAGCTGCTGTTCGAGCGGCATTCCGACACGATCCTGCGCGACCTGGGCATCGACGACCAGGTGCTCGAAGCCGTCCGCACGATCATCGACAAGGCGCAGCTGGAGTCGTTCGCGAAGTTCCTGCCCGAGGAGCAGGCCGAGGTGCTGCAGTTCCTCGCCGAGGGGTTCACGTCCCAGGAGGTCTACCGCGACATCATCGCCGAACGCCGCCAGGCCCCCGACGCCAGCGGCAGCCTCGCCGTCGCGATCGCCAACACCCCCAGCCGCATCGCGCTGGTGACCGGGCCGCAGGAGCTCGCCGACATCCTCGACAAGCCCTTCTCCGTCTGGCGCATCTACCTGCACTCGTCGCAGCGGCGGGTGGCCTACCGGCCGTCCTACAACGGCTCGGCTCAGGTGACTGGCGGGCCTGGCACCGGCAAGACCGTGGTGGCACTTCACCGGGTCAAACACCTGCTCTACACCCGGCCCGGCAGTCGGATCATGCTCACCACCTACACCAACGTGCTGGCCGGATCGCTGCGCGAAAGCCTGGGGTTGCTGATCGACGACCCGGAGAAGCTCGCCCGGGTGGAGGTCACCACGGTCAACTCCTTCGCCTACCGCACGGTCCAGCGGCTGGCCGGACGCGTGCCGTCCATCATCAACGACGCCGACGAACGCCACCTGTGGCGCCGGATCCGGGAGCGACTCGGGCTGCAGTGGACCGAGCAGTTCCTGGAGCAGGAGTTCCGGCACGTCGTGCTCGCCCAGCGCGTCACCTCTCTGGACGAATATCTCAAGGTGGAGCGGCGCGGACGCGGCACCCGCCTGAGCGCTCAGCAGCGGGAGCGGCTCTGGGAGGCGATGGAGGCCTTCCGAAGTGACCTGCGCATGACTGGCAGTACCACTCATCTGCAGCTGTGCGACCGGGCCACTCTGCAGCTCGGGGGCGCCGACCTGGCCACCTACGGTTTCGACCACCTGGTGGTCGACGAAGCCCAGGACCTGCATCCCGCGCAATGGAGACTGCTGCGCGCAGCCGTACCGGAAGGACCCGACGACCTGTTCATCACCGGAGACCCGCACCAGCGCATCTACGACTCTAAGGTGACACTCAGCTCACTCGGCATCGCCGTGGCGGGCCGCAGCGGCAAGCTCCGGGTCAACTACCGCAGCACTGCGCAGATCCTAGACTGGGCAACCAAGGTGATCGACGGAGTGCCCGTCGAGGATGTCGGCGGCCCCGGCCCGGACTCGCTCGCCGGCTACATCTCCGTGCTGTCGGGCAGGCTCCCGCACGCGACCGGGTTCCAGCATGAGCAGGACGAAGCCACCGCCGTGGTGGAGAAGGTCAAGGAGTGGATCGGCCAAGGGATCCGCCCGGCGGAGATCGCCGTGACCGCCCGCTTCAACATCCTGTTGGACAGGATCGGCGAACGACTCGCCGCAGCCCACATTCCGGCAGTGCGGATGAAGGACCAGCCGGGCGCCGCTGTGGAAGGCGTCCGGCTGGCCACTATGCACGCGATGAAGGGTCTGGAGTTCCGCTGCGTCGCGGTGGCGGGTGTGACCGCGCGCGCCCTGCCGTTCGACAAGGAGGTGACTCCGCAGGAGGTGGACCGGCTGCAGCACGAGAGCGACATGCTCCGGCAGCGCTGCCTGTTGTTCGTCGCCTGCACCAGAGCCCGGGAATCGCTCCACGTGTCATGGAACGGCACGCCCAGCCCGTTCCTCCCCCGAGTGATAGAAATGCGGCTTCGAACAGTTCGAATATCGAGCCCTTCCTAGTATCGTTGGGGCGTGGGGTCTCGCATGGGTAACATCGGTGGCATGTCATCGGAGCTGCGTGAACGTGCCGCGCTCGTGGCGCTGCTGCAGCGTCCCGGTGCGAGGTGGGTCGAGGTCGCGCTTTCGGTTCTCGAGCGTGGAAGCGCGGTTGCCGTCCTGGCTGGCGAGATGCGGGTTCAGGAGGCGCTGTTCGCCGACGCCGACCCCATGGAGTCGGCGATCGCGGAGGCGGAACGCGCCTTGACGGAGTGGGAAGCGGCAGGCACCGGCGTGCATACCTGCCTGGACGAGCGCTACCCGAGCCAGCTGCGGAGCATTCACCAGATGCCGCCGATCCTGTTCTCTCGCGGCCAATTGATGGAAGAGCGGCGCGCGATCGCCGTGGTGGGAACCCGGCAAGCGAGCGAGAACGGCTTGCGGATCGCCTCCGCTGTGGCGAGAGAACTGGCGGTCAACGGGGTGACCGTGGTGAGCGGGCTGGCCAAGGGCATTGATACGGCGGCGCACCGGGCGACGCTGGAAGCAGGCGGCCGCACGGTGGCCGTCATCGGTACCGGGATCAGCAAGTTCTATCCGGCGGAAAACCGCGGCCTCCAGGAGCAGATCAGCCGGGACGGGTTGGTGATAAGTCAGTTCTGGCCAGACACCCCGCCTAATCAGCGTAATTTCCCGATGCGGAACGCGGTGATGAGCGGCTACGCAGCGGCCACAGTAGTCGTCGAGGCGCCTTGGAAGAGTGGAGCGCGCATTCAGGCGCGGCTGGCGTTGGAGCATGGCCGTTCGGTGGTGATGCCGGAGCAACTGCTGGAGCACGATTGGGCGCGCGAGTACGCCAAGAAGCCCGGGGTTCACGTCGTGTCCGGACTGCGGGATTTGCTTGCGGTTGTGGAAAGATTGATCGCGGAACTCAATGTAGGCCCCGACTCGCTTCCGGAGATCCCCGCCATTGCCTGGAGTAGATGACCCTTGGAATGCGGCACGGCAGCGTGTCGCCCAGCAAGCTTACTACCTGCGCACGCCGCTTATTCCTGCCCCTGGCATCTGTTACGTCTGTCGTGGGCCGGCTGACTCCAAGTGGACCCGTTGCTACCAATGCGAGCAACATTTGCGGCTCGCGCAGGCAGGCGTAGCTGATACGGTGGTGCCGATTTCGTATGCGGTCAAAGGCCAACAGCACGCCCACGCGCTCGCAGCGTACAAGTCCGCTTATGCGTCTGGGGATGTTCAGACCAATCTCCTCGCGCTTCTCCTGGTCTTTCTAGCGGATCACTATGGGTGCCTTGCCAAGGCCGCTCATACCAAGCAGCTGACGCATGCCGCGGTGGTCTCTAGTACAAGGCGGCGTCCGGGAGAGCATCCTCTGCGTGCTCTGATCGGTGATCGCATCCGGTTTCCGTGGGTGCACACATGGTGGCGAATAGCGAGCTTTCCCCAGATCTTCGGGAATTTCGAGCTGACAGGTTCCACGTGACGGAGTCGAACCTCGATGGCGCCGGAGTGCTGCTCTTGGACGACACGTGGACCACAGGGGCTCGCGTGCAGTCGGCGGCGTACGCGTTGAAGCAGGCAGGTGCCCATCGCGTGGCGGCGGTCGTACTTGGCCGCCACGCCAATCCGGGCTACGCGGGTTGGAAGCCGATTCTTGACGTAGTCAAGGCTCAGCCGTACCGGCAAGAGAACTGCGCAGTCCACGGCTGAAGCTCGGCCAGGCCGTGGGATGGGCGCCGATTCGGACCCCCGCGAGTGATTGACGACGCCAATGTTGAGGGGCCACGGTGATTCCGGACAGCCGTCTTATGGGCGTAGCCTATGCGGCTGTTT